>CALDQY010000272.1 GCA_937911445.1 uncultured Rhodobiaceae bacterium
GCTATCTCCGGCCCGCAAGAGACATTCAAGTTCATCGTTGCAAACATCAACGAAGTCAACGACAACGAAGAGTTCGAAGTCAAGAGCGAACCTGAAGCGTATGAGTGGTTGCAGAAGAAATTCGCTGCCGGACAGCAAAAGGAATACCGAGAAGCTCGTGTCAACCAACTCCTCGATCGTGAACTCCTACCTCACTTGGGTGATCAACCTGAAGACCGAAAGAAGAAGGCTATCTTCCTCGGCCGTATCGTTCGCCAAGTCCTTGAGATGGCTCTCAATGACAAGGAACCGAACGACAAGGACCACTACGCAAACAAGCGAGTTCGTCTTGCTGGGGACCTCATTGAAGACTTGTTCCGTGTCTCATCCGGACAACTCGCTCGTGACCTGAAGTACCAACTCGAACGTCACCACAACCGCAAGCGAGAACTCAAGATCACCTCGTGTCTGCGACCTGATGTTCTCTCCTCAAAAATTCTGCACGCTCTTGCCACTGGTAACTGGGTCGGTGGACGGTCTGGTGTCAGTCAGTTGCTCGACCGAACAACCTACCTCGCATCGCTCTCTCACATGCGACGTGTCACCTCGCCATTGGTTCGCAGTCAACCTCACTTTGAGGCCCGTGACCTTCACCCGACACAGTGGGGCCGTCTCTGTCCAAACGAGACACCTGAAGGACAAAACTGTGGACTGGTCAAGAACGCAGCACAAATGGTCGACATCTCCGAAGAAGTCGATCCACAAGAAATCCGTGAGCGACTTGACGAGCTCGATGTCTATCAGCCAAAGGATTGGACCGATGGCGACCGAATTCACGTCAACGGAGATATCTACGGCATGCACAAGAACGGAAAGAACCTCCTTTCCCAATTCAAGAACAGCCGACGTCGTGGAACCATCCCATCGGAAGTTTCCATCCGACACGATACCGAAAACCGTGATATTTTCATCAACACAGACAAGGGTCGAATCCTTCGTCCCCTGCTGATTCTCTACGATGGTACGCCTCGTCTTGAAAACAGTCATCTCAACGACCTTGCTGCAGGAAACATCACCTTCCGTGACTTGGTTATCGATGGAATCGTTGAATGGGTCGATGCTGAAGAAGAGGAAGATCTCTACATTGCCCCACGACCGTTCGTTCTTCCAGAGACTGTTCCTGAAGGCCCACTTGTTGGACGTCCAGTAACGCACGAAAACATTCGATGGGTCAACCTTGGTGAGCCTGGTGTCGAATCTGCTTCACTGGAAGCAGAGGTTCGAATGCCAAATGGTAGTGTTGAAATCGCGAAGTTCGATGTTCCATTGCTCTACTCATCTGAGCACACACATGTCGA
>CALDQY010000273.1 GCA_937911445.1 uncultured Rhodobiaceae bacterium
GAGACGCTCATCTTGCGAAACGCATCCGCTGAGCGTCATCGATAACAACAACAGCGAACAGAGGACCGCTGAGCTCGTTCGCATGGGGTGAACTCCGAGGCCTCATGAATAAACTCTTTTGCGACCAATACAGGAAGAACACCACACAATGGTTCAATAATCTGTTTCGCTTTAATCCAAATTGAAAGAAGAGCTTCATTCTTCATCGACTCACGTTGTTTCTCTCCGGTAAATGCTGAACAAAAAGAAATCGATAAAAATAACAGGAATCAAAAACTCTCTGCTCGTCGGAGAATCAATGGCGAATGTCTTGACCTTGGACAACATCAATGTCGAAGGGAAAACCGTCTTGGTTCGCGTTGACATTAACAGTCCATTGGATCCATCGACTCGAGCCTTTCTCGATGATACTCGTATTCGTGCCATTCTCCCAACCATCAACCGATTATCGAAGGCAAAAACTGTGTTGATCGCTCATCAATCACGCCCAGGAAAAAACGATTTCACGAGTACGCTGGGTCATGCCCGTGAGTTGGGACGTATCCTTGGACGACCAATCAAGTGGGTGCAAGACATTCACGGCGAGAAAGCCATGAAGGCGATTGAAGCTATGAACGATGGAGACATCCTCATGCTCAACAACATTCGAATGGATCCAGAAGAAGTCGGTTCAAAAGGTGATGCACTTGCCTTTTCTGAAACATCACTGGTTCAGGACTTGGCCAGTGTTGCTGATGTTTTTGTCAACGATGCCTTTGCATGTGCACATCGAAATTCACCAAGCATCGTTGGATTCGCCCACCACCTACCATGTGTTGCAGGTGAATTGATGGCTCACGAAATTCGTCAACTCGATCTTGCACTCGATGCACCTGCACGTCCTTGCATCGCTGTCCTCGGTGGAATCAAAGTTGACGATAGCATCGAAGTTGCACTAAACATGCTGAACAACTCCATCGCAGATGAGGTATGGCTCACTGGAGGGGTAGCAAATCTCGCCATTCACCTTTCAGGCCATGATATTGGTGATGGCAACCTCGAGTTCCTTCAGAATGAATTGAAGGATGCTTGGGGGCCAACCGTTGATTCTGCGAAATCTCTCCTAGCCACGTACACTGACAGAATTGTCCTTCCAGTCGATGTTGCGGCAAATGTGGAGGGGAATCGAATTGATCTCAAAATCGAAGAGTTACCGATTCATGCTCCATTGTTCGACCTCGGACTCCAATCGATTCGTGCGTTGTCAACGCGCATCAAAGAGGCGGGAACCGTCATTCTCAATGGTCCTGCAGGAGTGTTTGAAATCCCTGACTTTGCACTCGGAACCATCGAAATGCTGAGTGCCTGTGCAGAAACCAATGGATATGCACTGATGGGCGGTGGTCACACTGCGACATTGGTCAGTCAACGTGGCATGAGTGACAAGATGGGTCACGTTTCCACCGGAGGTGGTGCATGTTTGGACTATATCGCAGGACGCACACTTCCTGGAATTCATGCACTTGAGCTAAGTGCACAACGGTATCAACTGGAAATTACGCCTGTCCTTCACGAAGAATAAGGAGCCACAGGGGAGACTCGAACTCCCGACCTTCTGATTACGAATCAGACGCTCTACCAACTAAGCCACAGTGGCGCTGACCGAGGGCATGAACGTGTGGTCATAATCCCACCGATTCAAACACTAGGCTCATGAAGAAGCAGAGGTAGGCATCAACATGGGCGATGATACGGCAGTACGCTATACCAACACCGTCCTGTACGACGATGACTTCAACAAAATCGTTGGAGATGTTCTCCTTCACCACGATGGATCATGGTCGGAATCAAAAGGAGATGAGGATGTTGTCGAAGAGATTGATGGTTCACAACGCGTACTTACTCGTTCGTTGCAGAACTGGCACACCCATCTCGCTATGCAGTTGAATGCTCGAGATTTCAGCGATGGTTACCCATTGCATCGATGGTTGAACGAAGCTATCTTTCCTACTGAAGCTCGGATCACACCAGAATACGTTCGAGTAGGAACCAGTGCTGCTGCTGCAGAAATGATTCGCACCGGTTCGACCTTCGCAGCTGACATGTATTTCTTCCCTGCAGTTACAGGAGAAGTGCTCACCAATGCTGGACTTCGTGGCCTCATTGGTGGACCCGTAAGCGATGCTGCACTCCCTTCGCATGACGATGCAGAATCTGCTCTCGCAGAACTTGATCAACTTCTAGCACAGAACAAACAGGAAGATTTGGTGCAATACGCCATTGCAACGCACTCCGTCTATCTCTGTTCGCAGGAAACGCTGCAACGTGCAAGCGACCTTGCACAACGCCGAAACGGTCGTTTGCACATTCACGTTAGTGAAACGCGGAAAGAAGTCGCTGATTGCAAAGAAGCCAATGGTTTGTACCCAGTTGAATATCTCGATTCAATCGATTTCATTCAACCTGCTACCATTTTTGCCCACGCATCATGGGTCAAAAAGAACGAGATTCGGATGATGGCCGAACAGAGTGTCACTGCTGTACACTGCCCTTCATCCAACATGAAACTAGCATGCGGCGGTACGCTGTCATTCCCACCATACCGTGATGCAGGTGTTGATGTCCGTATCGGAACGGATGGAGCAGCATCAAGTGGGAACGGACTGAATCTTTTGCATGAAGCTCGACTTGCAAGTCTCGTTCAACGTCATGATCATTGGGATTCAACGCTCCTTCCAGCACAGGAGATATTCAAGATGGCTACAAAAGGAAGTCAAGATTGGGTCGCATGGGATTTGGATGACATTCGCATGCGACCTCTTGGTCGTTCCAACAACAGACACCTTGCGAACCTCATTTACAATGGTGGAGAATGTCTCGATGTGTGGGTGAATGGGCGGGCACTACGAAAGGATGGAGTCACACTATCGCTCGATGAGAAGAACATCATCGCAGAATTGGACCATGCCGTTGAATCCTACTACGAAGGCGTTGAATGATCACGTCCGATCATAATACATCAGAACGCCCCCGGCAAACATGCCAGC
>CALDQY010000274.1 GCA_937911445.1 uncultured Rhodobiaceae bacterium
AAGCAGAGGATTGGGACGATGCGCATGCGAATGTTCAATTCGCCAATGTCTCCTCCAACATCGTCCCATTTCTTTCCGACCAAATGGGAAACAAAGCCAATTACGATCAGCCATGTGGCCAAGTGAAGGTGGATAATTGGTGAAATGAGCAACCAATCAATGGATGAAGGGAAGAAATCAGCATCTTCGAGCACACGGAAGATGGGTGCAAGACAGACCCAAGCGATGAGGGCAATCATCATCTTGTCATCTGCAGGCAATTGAAGTGTACGGAACAGAGCTTGGAAAACAACAACGGATGCAAGAAGTCCGAACGTGTAGATGGCTGTGTTTTGGTATGAGTATCCAGCATCACCTTGCGCCCCTGCATCTTGTTGAATCGGCTCCCAAATGATTGGGCGCAGGCCGTTGTCCCAAACGGTCTCTGGCATCAAGACCAAGCCGAGGAGAACACCAAGTATGACGAATAGTAGGAGCCTGGTCAAGGTTTGCTCGACCATCGACAATCGTGTTGAAGGGAGCGCAGGCTGATGTGTTGCAAGAACTTCATCAATCGACTCGACGGTTGCCATGCTACGCCCTCGTTCTAGCGAGAAGGGTCTGAGAGATATCTCTTCCCTCTATATTCACTCTTCTTCTTCAGCAATGACACGAGGCTCGTGCTCTTCGATGAAAGAAACCTTGGCGCAATCCACAGCATCACGAAGAACAGTCACAAGACGGAACTTCATCATAGCAGCGTTGGTATCGAACAGCATGGTTTGTGGGATGACGATGTTCAAGTCGTCACCATCGAAGGTGACACCAAAGTCAGAGTGACCGGTGTTTGATTCAAGGAGTGCAGCGACCTTCTCTTCCTTTCCTTCAACGACCTTAACGATCTTGAAGTTGTATTTGAGCGTCTTTCCAGCCATTGGATGGTTGTAATCGATACGTGCACGACCAGCAGCAAGGAACGAGAGGTATCCTTGACGACCGCCAATGTTGACAGGGGCGCCGAGGTAGAGCGCATTCGGGTCTCGAACAGCACGTCGGAGCTTGTCGATGCTGATGGTTTCAATCATGGTTGCATCCTTTTCGCCGTATGCGTCAGCAGGTGCGAGTTCGAGATCAACGTCTTTGTCGACCTTCGCTTCGAGGAGTGCTTCTTCGAATCCTGGAATCAGGGAACCTGATCCAACGACGCATACCATCGGCTGGTAGGTGCGATTCTCATCATGCATTTCATGCTCCTGAGCCGTGGCTTCACGGGTGGTTTCAATCAAATCGCCTGTTTCGCCGTTGTAGAGGTCATAATCAACGTGAATAATGTCGCCTTCTTCCATATGGGTTCACCTGAACGCTTCGGCGACTCGCAAGGTATTGATAAGTCAATTGGATGAAAACCTACTCTTCTTCGCTTCGAGGATGCGGTGTTTTTCGAGCATCGAGAACGGTCAACCAAGCCATTCCGACCATCATCAAGGCCCAACCTGCCCAGACCAAATGCGACCCTGGAAGGTCGTAAATGATGACACGCATACGTTGCACAGAGTCAGCACCATCGGTCGAAACCTGTCGCATCAGCCCTGTTGTTTGCGAACCATCGAAGATGAACACGATGTCACCATGGCTACGAACCAAGGTGTCAACCTCACTTCTCGTGGTTGGTGTCCTATTATCTGGCTTATCAAAGCGTATCAATCCAGGCTCAACTTCCCCTATTTTCTCATCACCGGAATAGACGCTGATGACAGCTCCGACGTAACCATCGCCTACTTCCAGATCATCGCTCTCGAGCACGATTTCTTCGAAAACGTAGCCATAGCCATCAACCTCGACCATCTCTCCACGGACCAAGGTGATGCGATGCGTAGCATCACCGCGATCGACGAGAACTGTGGTGAACACGTGTCCAACGAGCAACAAGAGGATTCCGAAATGCACGAGATGGGCTGCGGGAGCGATTTTCCCAAATCCTGAGGTTTGTACCCGATTGTACACTTCAGCACCAACTGGAACCAAGGCAACCAGAACGGACGGAAGCACCAACCATGCGATGGTGCCGCGGGAAAGATACTCAGAAATTGGCTCGCTGGCATCGCCACCAAGTGCGGATGGGATGAGAATAGCCAGAACAATCGATGCAAGAGCCGTACCGAGCACAACCGAGAGGATTTGCTTTGGCGATTGTTTTCTCGAGGTGTATGCGAACAAAGCAAGGGCCATGCCCATCACGAACGGGGCACCGTAGAGCTCGTGTGCATTGAATTGGACAGCATCGATGCTCGAAACGAGAATAATCAGGGTCAGGATGAGGTAAAGGCTCGTCAGAACAACAGGCGCCCAAAGCGTCGTTCGCATGATGAATTTCCGGGTTAGCCACGGCTTTTGCTCCATCTCTTCCTCACCCATCACAAGCCAAGGGAGAATGTAGAAGCCGAGCATGATGGCTGCAACGTACAGATCGACCAAACCAGACCATGCTGAAGCCAAACACATCATCGTTCCAGCTGCACCCCAACCCCACGCTTTTCGTGCATCCGAAGCAGCATAGAGAGGCACAAACATCAATGTGTTGAGCAAGACAAAGAGAAGGTCCTGCGTAAGGAGATAAGCAACCGCTGGCACGATGACGAGCCAAGGCAATGAGAGGAAGCCTCTGTACGACCAGAATGATTCATCCTTCCCGGAGTGTTTTGGCCAATCGACTGCTGTTGGTGCGAAGACCATTGCTACAAAGAACAAGGAAGGAGTGAATTCGTACGTTCTGTAATCGAACAGAACAGCAATCAAAGCACCGACGATAGGGATGAGGAAAAGATTCGAAAACGGTCGTCGTGTTGTGCCTTGTGCGGCACGAATGAAGACACCACTGAGTAAGAGAATCAACAACACATACGAGACGATTTCAACGCCTTCCGCTCGATCTTTGAGAACCATCATTCGACCGAACACATCCGTTGGTGGCGCTCCGTCAGTATCTCCGATCACGAATGTGTGAACAGATGCTGCCCAAACACCACCTGCACGAGTAACCAAGGTCGCAAACAGTGCAAGGGCACCTGTAGCGAGGCCAAGCCCTGTCCACATCAGGGTCGAGGTTTTTCCTGGCCGTGTTCGAAGATGACCCATGAGGACCAGTGCAAGCCAAGGAAGGAACGAACCTGTTTCAACAGGATCCCATGCCCAGTAGCCTCCCCAATCGAGAACCACATACGCCCAAAGCCCACCCAATCCGATTCCAAGAGTCGCAATGAGCAATCCGGGCCTTGTTTGATGAAGCATACGCTTGTCGATGTCCGCATCGTCACCGTATTGAAGGATGGCGAGACTGGTCGCTGCAAGGGCGATACAGAGCGAGTATGCAAGGAAAACAAGAGGTGGATGGATCACCATCAAATCGGTCTGCAACAGTTCGTTCATTCCTAATCCTTTCAGTCCAAGTGGGTTCTCTGCGAATGGATCGAGTGTCATCGAAATGAGAAGAAGAAGGAGCGTAAAGCCATGCATCAAGCGCAGTCGTAGTCGGTGTGTTTGGTCTCTCTCAGAGGCAAGGGGACGGCCAAACCACCATGCAACAAGACCCATCCAAGCAGCCCACATGAGCAATGGCCCTTCTCTTGCAGCCCACGTTGCCGCAAAGCGATACTTGAGTGGAAGATCTTCGCCTCCATTCAAGGCAACATGGAGAATGGATGTATCGTTCACAATAAAGCGTGAAGCGAGCGCTACGAAGGGGGCGGCCACCGCTAAGTGAAGGAATACAGAAACAATGGGCTGCTCAACGCGCCACTTCGGCCACAGCATCATGACGATGCAAGCCAGGACGGCCAGAATAAGCGTCCATCCCCACATGATGTTACCAAGGCTGCATCCTTGTTATTGCTTTGCGTGAGTCCATCACCAGCCGAAGTGTTTCGCACGGCTGTATCCAAAGGAGAGAAGAACAGAAATCACACGCTTGAAGAGAAGTGTTGGCTTTCGAACCATGATCTTCAATCCAATTCCGAGTTTGGTCAACGGACTCATGTTTCCAAGCTCTTCAGGAAGGCACTTGGCCATCGCTGTCATCTCTTCATCCGAAAGGTTGTACAAGGCATCCTTGCCTTTCAGAATCTTGTGATATGGAGGGAAGGTCGATTTCCAAGCTTGCTCGTAAGGTGAAAGTGCCTTGGCCGATAAATCGCCGTTCTTCATGGCCTTTGAGAGAACATGTGCTGCCTCTCGACCAGACCACAAGGCGAGATGCGATCCACCCTCAAACAACGGTGATGTGAAGCCTGCAGCATCCCCAACGAGTATCAGGCCATCGTCAACCGTCTTGCTGCGAGGTCCGGAGATTGGAATCGTGCCCCCAAATGGTTTAATCTTCATTCCATCTTTTCGCCATGGAGGATTGACTGCAGGTTTTCCAGCAAGATAGGTGTCTTCGATGAACGAGTCAAGATAACGAATTGCTCCTTTCTTGTCTGTCGTAACCAATCCAACATTGGCTCGTTCACCTTCTTTTGGAATCATCCAAACGTATCCATGCGGCGAATACTTCGGCCACAGATAAAAGTCAAGATAGCCATCGTTGGGCACATCGTTCAACTCGTACTGGAATCCAGCGATGACCTCAACCTCTGTCCCCATGTCAAGGAGTTTCGAGGCTGCCCCCGACACGCCGGAGGCATCAATTACGGCTGAACATTCAATTGGAAATTCATTTCCTTTTCCTTCAATAAACCAATTGGAAAATCGATTTTCGCTATTAAAAATTCTTTTCATCGAAGTCACTCGATGATTGAGGAACAATTCTGCCCCAAGTGATGTGGCTTCATCCATCAACCACTGTTCGAATAAATGCTTCTCGAGAACGTATCCAGGTTCTGTCAGCAGCTTGTTCTCACCGCCTGGGAATATGACACGAATGCCTTTCACATCTAGTGCCTTGACATGATCGGGAATTTGCAAATCCAAATTTTGTACAGCAAGATCCGAGAGGCATTCGCCGCAATGAACGGGTGTTCCAACTTCCGGATCGGCTTCAACCACAATGGTCGAAAGACCAAGGCGAGAGGCATGAATTGCAGCCGAACCACCGCCGGGGCCAGCACCGATAATGAGGAGGTCGCATCGCTTCGCCTCTGCCATGATGTCTACATGGATACACGGCACATGAAGTCAACGGTGTTGATGGAAAACAAAGGACATACAAAAGAAGCCATATATCGCGAATTCAACCAAGGATGGCATTAAGCGCTTGCATGGCTTCTTCACGACCTTCATCTGTTTTCGTATTAAAAGGCGTACTTTGAGGAATTTTCGTCAACCCATCACTTTCATGAATGCGGAGAATGGATTGGAGATTTTCAAAAAGGCTGTTCAATTGCGATTGGCCGAACACCACGTACACCTTGTC
>CALDQY010000275.1 GCA_937911445.1 uncultured Rhodobiaceae bacterium
TCACCTTGCAACGTCTCGAGAAGTTCCGCTTGAATGACGCTAGAAACCAACGAATTGTGTTGCCCTGTGCATTGTGCAGTCCTCGGAATATCGTTTGGCGTATCGGTTGGCATGAGGACCTTGTCGATAACATGGATGACCCCGTTGCTTGTGACAACGTCAGGCAAGCTGACGTTGGCATCGTTAACCATGACACCACCGTTGACGGTGAAAGAAAGAGGCTGGCCGTTGACAGCATCCGCACTCATGCACTCGGTGACAGCAGACGATGGTACGTTTCCTGCGACGACGTGATAGAGCAGAATGTCGGACAGGATGGCCTTTCCTTCTGGCGTATCAAGCGAAGCAAGATCAATGCCTGCATCCGTGAAAGCTTGGTCGGTCGGAGCAAAGACCGTGAATGGCCCTTGACCCTGTAGTGTTTCGAGAAGTTCGGCTTGGATAACCGCTGCTACGAGGGAATCGTGATTGCCCGTACATTGTGCCGTTCGTGGAATGTCGTTCGGCGCGTCCGATGGCATTAGGACCTTGTCGATGACGTGGATGATTCCATTGCTTGTCATCACGTCAGGAATTGTAACGTTAGCGTCATTGACCATGACACCACCATCGACAGTGAAGGCAAGTGGTTGGCCATTAACCGCATCGGCTGACATGCACTCACTCACGTTCGCTGCTGGCACTTCTCCAGCGACGACGTGATACAGAAGAATATCCGAGAGGGTTGTCTTTCCTTCAGGCGTGTCGAGAGAAGCGAGATCGATACCTGCATCGATGAATGCTTGATCGGTTGGTGCAAACACTGTGAATGGTCCAGGGCCTTGCAATGTTGAGAGGAGTTCGGCTTGGATGACACCAGCTACAAGAGAATCGTGGGCGCCTGTGCACTGTGCTGTTCTTGGGATATCACGAGGTGAATCGGTCGGCATCAGGACCTTGTCGATAACGTGAATCAATCCATTGCTTGTGATAACATCCGTGAGCGTAACGTTGGCATCGTTGACCATCACGGAGTCACCAACAGAGAAGGAGAGTTGTTGACCGTTCGCAGCATCGGCGAGCATACAATCCGAGACGTTCTTTGCAGGGACTTCTGCAGATACGACGTGGTAGAGGAGAATATCGCTCAATTGTTGCTTGCCTTCAGGCGTGTCAAGCGATGCAAGATCGATGCCTGCGTCAGTAAAGGCTTGATCGGTTGGAGCAAAGACTGTGAATGGGCCCGGGCCTTGGAGTGTTGCAAGAAGCTCGGCTTGGATGACGGCAGCGACGAGCGAATTGTGAATTCCAGTTGTTTGAGCCGTTGCTGGGATATCGGCAGGAGGCATCAGAACCTTGTCGATAACGTGAATGATTCCATTGGATGAGAGGACATCTGGTGTGGTAACTTGAGCTGCTCCTACGGAAACTGCACCGTTGCTGACGGTGAACTTGATCTTGTCACCATTCACTGTTGTTGCTATCATTCCGTCCTTGACATCGGCTGATGGTACAGAGGCTGAAACCACGTGATGGAGAAGA
>CALDQY010000276.1 GCA_937911445.1 uncultured Rhodobiaceae bacterium
GATAACTCATTGATGCTCGTTACAGCTCTGAACAATCACATCGGATACGACAAGGCTGCAAAGATCGCTAAGAATGCTCATGAAAACGGTTTGACCTTGAGAGAGAGTGCCATTGGTCTCGGTCTCTTAACCAACGAACAGTTCGATGAGTGGGTTCGGCCGGAAGAAATGACGAGCCCGAAGTAAGCCTACAACTTGGTCTGGGAAGCGAGCGATTTACCTTCACCAAGAAGACGCGTTACGTGTTCGAAGGTCCCTCGATCATGCTGTTTCTTTTCATCGGATCTCTTTGCAAGTGTTCGCAATGTCATAGCCAATCGATGATTACCAGCAAATGCATCCTTGTGTCGTTCGAAATAAGCCCAATACATTGGTGAAATCGGGCAGGTTTTCGCTGGGTGGAATTCACAGGATGAACAAAAGTCTCCCATCTTTTTGATGTATGGTGAACCGGAAACATACGGTTTGGTCATCATTGCATCGCCAAGAGCAAACGTCCCCATACCGAGTACGTTCGGTTCAACGACCCAATCGAAGGCATCGATGAAGGCTGCATGGAACCAATCGGTCAATTGACGCGGTTCAATGTCCATCAATTGAGCAAGATTGCTGAGAACCATCAATCGAGGGATATGATGCGTCCATGCCTCATCCATTACGCTTTCAACGGCCCAATCGAGGCAATCCATGCCTGATGATTGGCCCCAATAGGCCATCGGTAGGGATTTGATTTGTTTGAGATGATTTGGGTGGGCCGTGTCATCATTTTCCAATTGCATCTGCCATCCTGCGGAACGGTTTGGCGGCGTCGTTGAATTGACATCAAGCAGGTGGAATCCATCCGTTACCTCGTGGACGTGGTGAACGTATTCTCGCCAAATCATCTGCCGCAAGTATCCTTCTTGTGAATTTAGTGGAACCTCTGCTTGGACGACAACATCAATCACTTCCTGAGGTAGAACTCGATGAATGTTCACAGAGGAAGCAAGACGAGAATGGAACAGGCCTCTGCTTTCTTTGGTCATCGCATCCTCATACGGACCAAACAACGTCAGGATGTCTGAGAGGAAATCCAATGCTTTTCGATGATCATCATAGCTTGTGGGCAGGTGATTCAAACGGGCTTCACCGGGATGTTCAGCAAATCGCTCGTTCACGAATGCAATCACTTCTTCGTCAATCTCGTCAATTGAATATTCAGGGGCTTGAGGAGGCTGATGTTCACCCTTCCAAGGTTGACGATTATCCGCATCATGACTAAATTTTCCGCCGACTGGGGAGTCTCCTTCCATCAACCAACCTTTCTCTTTGCGAACCCTTCGATAGAACCTATCCATGCGGAACGGTGGTTCGTTTCCAATCGTTTCAGTAAACCAATTTTGAGGCGTTAACCATCCCGGATGCGGATGTTCGATGATTGATTTATCCTCAATCAACTCGGACAATGTCAATCGTAACTCGCGTTCAGCTGCACGGAACATGTTAATCGAACCAAACTCTTGAGCCAATGCTCGAAGAGGTTCATCGTATTGTTCATTGGTTGAGGCGTACACAACTGGGATTCCTTTTCGAACAGTTTCAATTGCAAAGTGACGCATATTGGAGAGTATGTAACAGAGTTTCTGCTTGTGATAAGGTCGTCTCTTGGCTTGTTTTTCGCTTTCAATGAGAATGATTCCAATCGAATCATGACTGGGCAACAAATCGAGATTCAACTGATCGTAGGGCAAGTACCACCACGTTGTCGCCTCTGAAGGTTTGAAGGATTTCATCTGGGACGAGAACGCTCCGGTTCCGCCTTCGAGGTTCGCCCAGACCATGAATGAATTCCATTACACGAGAATATAACCTCGTGTTTCAGTCAACCAATGTAGGTAGATTCATTGTTTAGTGCCATTTGGTTACAGCATGGATGTGATGCTCATTGTGTTCTGCATGGCTGCAACACTTCTTGCTGCAGCACTCACTGTCCCTGCAGGATTTGGTCTTGCGACCATGCTAACGCCAGTTATGCTTCTCTGGCTTGACCCACATCTTGCAATTGCAGCAGTAGCAGTGGTTCATGCAGCCCATAATGGATGGAAACTTCTCCTTCTGAAAACCGATGTTGATTTTGCAGCGGTGAAACGCTACGGTTGGGCAATGGTCCTTGGGGCATTGATCGGTGCTTCACTTAGCACGAGCATCAATCCGCAACCACTTCTCATCGTTGTTGGATTTGCTTTGATTCTTCTTCCAATCCTCTCGGTTTCGGAGCGCTGGACCAATTATCGCCTTCCTGAAGCCGAAGACCGGTGGGGAGGATTTGGTTCAGGATTTATGGGCGGATTAACAGGCCATCAGGGAGCATTGCGAGCAATGTTTCTTCAGCGCCGTTTGCCAGATAAATCAGCCTATGCTGCAACGGCTGCTCTGCTTGCTTTGACCGTCGACCTATCTCGCCTACCTATTTATCTGTACTCGGATGGAGAAGCACTTGCCGAATTCCTACCGCTCGTTGCAGGATCGGTCTTGTCCGCTATTGTCGGCGTTCATCTCGGAAAGCGGTGGCTGAAGAAATGGAAGAAATCATTCATCAGTACA
>CALDQY010000277.1 GCA_937911445.1 uncultured Rhodobiaceae bacterium
ATTACGACCTCAAGTATGCCACCTGTTCAAGCGGCTGCACAACCGCGAGCAATTGGGACAAGGTCTCCGTTGACACAACAGGGATTGTGGGGCGTTTCACTTCAATCGCCATCGATTCCAACGATGCTGTCCACATTTCCTACATGAAAATTACCAATTACGACCTCAAGTATGCCACCTGTTCAAGCGGCTGCACAACCGCGAGCAATTGGGACAAAGTCTCCATTGACACAACAGGGATTGTGGGGTATTACACCTCAATCGCCATTGATTCCAACGATGCATTGCACATTTCCTACTACGAGTCTACCAATGACGACCTCAAGTACGCCACGTGTTCAAGCGGTTGTACAACTGCAAGCAATTGGGACAAGGTCTCCGTTGACACAACAGGAAATGTGGGGTATTACACCTCAATCGCCATTGATTCCAACGATGCTGTCCACATTTCCTACCTAGACTTTACCAACATCGATCTCAAGTATGCCACTTGTTCAAGCGGCTGCACAACCGCAAGCAATTGGGACATTGTCTCCGTTGACACAACGGGTAATGTGGGATATTGGACTTCAATTGCCATCGATTCTAACGATGCAGTCCACATTTCCTACTACGATTCAGGATATGATGACCTCAAGTATATCGTTCTCGATTCTTCTTCGAATATCTATGGCTATTCGGTCAGTCCAGACCTGCCTGCAGGATTGAGTCTAAACGCGTTCACAGGTAAGATTTCGGGAACTCCAACTGAGTTGTCGACCAATACGACATACATGATTACGGCTCGCAACTCGGGTGGCACAAATACGACGACGATTACCATCGAGATCCTCGACCAGCTGCCGACGCTTTCGTACTCGCCAGAGAATCTGACACTGACGAAGGGGCAGTCAAGCACCGACTTGCCACTCAACGCCACCGTGACCGGTTCGGGTGCCATCACCTCGTGGGAGATCAACGGCACCTTGCCGGCCGGCCTCAATTTCGGAACGAGCAACGGAACGATTTGGGGCATTCCAGCGGTCATGCAGACGACGGCCGTAACCTACACGATTTGGGCCAACAACAGCGGAGGTTCGACCTCGGCCACCATCAACATCACCGTGGTGGACGAACTTGCGAACATCAACTACAACCCATCGACCTTAACCATCGTCCGAGGGTACACCATGGCCAATGTTTCCGCAAGCAACACTGGCGGCGATGTCGTTTCTTGGGGTATTACTCCTGCATTACCATCTGGATTATCTTTCGATAATGGTACGATCTACGGTCGTCCATTGTCAAACATGAGTGCAACAACGTTCACGATTTATGCCAACAATTCAGGTGGTTCCGCTACAGCGACCTTGACCCTCACCATCAACGAGCCAACACCGAACATCGATTACAGTCCGGACAACTACACCCTGACCAACGGCTCCTCCTACACGATCACGCCGACGTTGCTCGGTCAAACAGGCAACATCACATCCATTCTGGGCGCCGGTACGGCTTCAGCTCATGGGGCATGCACCTACGGGAATTTGTTGATTTTCGGAACAAACGACTGGCGAATGTGGGCGTTCAATACAAGCCTACCAACCTCAACCAGCAACCCATACGTACTTGCTACGAACGTTTCAATCTCTTCATGCACCCATCGCATTGTTCACAACGGCACGATGTATTTCCAAGCATCAACCAACAGCACCGGTATAGAACTTTGGAAGTCTGACGGTACCACCGCTGGGACAAGCATGGTCAAGGACATTGTCTCAGGAACCTCTTCGTCAAGCCCAAGCAGCTTCTTTGTCTTCAACGATGAGGTTCACTTTTCTTCAC
>CALDQY010000278.1 GCA_937911445.1 uncultured Rhodobiaceae bacterium
CGTGAAGTCATCCCATTCCCACGTGACTCCCGTCGGGTCACACCCTGAGGATTCACCATGCAACCCATCGTTGCACTTGGTTGTGGACTGGTCGGAGAATACGTCATCCATAGGCTTGCTGATGAGGGGCATCAGGTTGTAGCAGTGGACATACGCATCCCAGAATCCCTTGCTCATCACTCAGAAGTAATCTCTATAGAAAGTGATGCACAAGAATATGTTGCTTCTCTCAAAGACAAAAGCATCGTAATCAACATGCTTCCAGGAAGGATTGGACATCGCATTCGGGAACATCTTGTTCGAGGTGGTCATTCCATCGTTGATTTGGCGTTTACCGAAGAAGATCCACAAACATTGGATGCATTGGCAAAGGAGCACAAGGCGACCATGATTTGGGACATCGGTATTGCACCGGGTTTGTCCAACATGCTTCTCGCACAAGCTCAGCGTGAGTTTGGTCACCTCGATGACGTCAGCATCCATGTTGGAGGAAATCCAACGCAACCCGATGAAGAATGGTCGTACATGGCTCCATTTTCTCCTTCAGACGTCATCGAGGAATACACACGTCCTGCACGAATCGTTCGAGATGGTGAAATCGTCACCGTTCCTGCTCTCACAGAGCGGCATTGTATCGAGGTTGAAGGAACGGACGGAATGGATGCATTCCTGACGGATGGCCTACGTAGTGTCCTTTCAACCATCAATGCAACCAACATGGCAGAGTATACGGTTCGTTGGCCTCAACATATCGATCGCTGGTTGTCCGAGGGAAAGGACACTCCTGAGGAAGAACTCCTCGCTGCATGGACATTCGATAGGAACCGCTCAGAATTCACATGGATGAAGGTTCGATGTCAAGCCAAGAACGAGGTAAGACAGTGGACCATTGTCGATTATGGACACGAAGGGGATGGTTCAATGGCACGAACCACGGGCCTTGTCACGTACGCACTCGCTTCTTTGTTTGCGACAAAAGGTCCAGAATATTGTGGCCTTGGACACGGAATTTATTCACCCGAATTGGTCAATGAAGCAACCTTGGAATACGTCCTTGATGTCTTCCAAAAGCACGGTGTGAATGTTATTTATTCCAAGTAAACAAAGGCACCATCAATTTCAATAGAAATCACACAATGCGATTATCATGACTCTAGAACGATGCCTCGATGAACTCCAATCTGGAATCGGTGGTCAGAAATGGTTTCCAAAAACAAAATTCACACAATACACAGGAATCAAGGGAAAGACCCCGCAGAACCTATCCATTGATCATCATCAGAATTACGTCAACACTCATCCTTTGTTGAGTGAAAATGGGATGTATCTGTTTCGTTTAGGAAGTGGAACATTCAGTTTGGTAGAATCGAAAGATATTCTCAATGATTACTTTGTTCAGGATTCAATTTTCCCTGAACAAGGAGAAAGATACGTTTCATCGGCCAGCCAACAGGATTTATTTTCTTTCTCAATCATGCCAAAGCTCACAGAAAATACGCTCCTAAGTTTAGGCTTAGCAACCGGTGTAATTCAAGCCGGGCTTGGGATGGATTCTGAAGAGCCGATACCGTCCCCAAGCGAAGCAAATGGGACTTACACATTCAAAATCAACAATCCTCATCATGACAAAGATTTTGACCATCATGGGCAAGTAGAAATTGATACAGTCGTCTTCGGAAAAATGAATGGGAAATACACGCTATTCGTCATTGAAGGAAAGGAAGGGAAACCCAGCACGACCCTAGCAAAACACAAAATCGCTTATCCAGTCATGGCACTAGCAAGTGAAGGAAAAATACCCGAGTACGTCGACATTGTGCCCGTTTATGTCCGCGCATGGCACGATAAGAAAAACGATTCAATCCACTTCTGCGTTGCAAAATTTTCGATGAACTGCAACCCGCGAGATTCACCTGTCGATTTGAAAGAGATCAAATTAAACTCTATTCCGAAGCATCTCTATCTCAAGAACATTTTTTCTCAATAAGTGATTCTGCGTCATAGCATTGGTTCATCGCAATGTGGGCAGGGCATTCCCGGAATGAATTCTCCTAAGAGGAAGCCACAGTTTGTGCAGATGCTAGTCAGGAAGTCATCGATGTTGCTCATGCATCGAAATAGACAGACTCGTATATTATTCTGAAGGTGTTTCAGACGAACCTGTTTTTGATTTGATGAATTTGAACAAGATTCTTGAGAAGATCATTGAAGCGATGAAAATGAGAATCGTCACCCACCATGGAGCCTCTGTTGAGGTGGCAAAGAAGTAGGCAAACAAGAGAATTCCAAAGCCGTAAACAGCTCGAAAAGCCGAATAGAAAAGAAACGATTTGAACAACGGGCTGTTTCGAATCTTCTGCATTGATGATTCTTCTTTCATACCGCACTCCCTCGTGAAGCAAAGAATCTGCGACATGATTCCAAAACTATTGAAAGATCCTTCTCTCGAATGACTTCATTTGCATACGCCAAGGGTCGCTCATCCCATGGATTGAAACAAATGGCATGTGCTGCTTCTTCGAACATTCCGATGTCACCTGCGGAATCACCTACAGCGATTACATGTGCTTCGTCCACATTGAGGCGACGACGTAACATGCGAACCAATGCTCCTTTCCCATCCATCTGAACTTGATAACGTCCATAATCTTGGACGAGCAGAGAACCGTCGGTTTGACCTGAACCAGTGGTCCAACCGTTCGTAAAGACATGAAGGCGGGTGTCGAATCCGTTCGCAAGTTTTGCTGAGGTGTGACGATCGATTCCACCCCATCGTCGTTGCCACTTCTTCTCACTAGGGAACAGACAAGAAATATCACGAGCCGTTTGTTGTAAGCCACCACTTACTATGGCCATATGGTGGCCATCATCAAGGAGAGACTGAATCAAATGCTGATAATTCTTCATCATCGGCATGCCTTCCATGCAAGCCCGTAAGTCCGCATCTGTGATTTCAGTTCCCCGTTGTTCTCGCCAACTGTTCTTGATGAGAGCGATATCAAGCTTGATCCAATCCCATTCATCCAACAATCCTTGATTGTAGAGACTAAACGATTCATCGTTGTTGATACCAAGACAATCATAAACGAATTGCCACGTGGAAAAGTGATCGACGAGGACACGGTCCATATCCAAGCAAACAAGTCCACGCATTCACTGACCACCTCTTGGACCATCGTACTGGGCTTGAACCTGTTCAACTTGCTTGCCCATAATATAGAGAATTAAGGCGATCATCATAGCGAACAATCCGAACAACGTCATTGCGATTGTTAGAAGTGTAACACCAATGGACTCGGTCGAAAGTTCTGTGAACGTATTGACGACACCTCCTGAGAGACGATATCCAAGCACAAAGAGAACAATTCCAGGAATGCCAAACAGGAACAATGGGTGTCTTGATTCAATCATCCACATAAACAGTTGAGCAAAACGAGATGCTGTTGCAAGCGATTCCCGCTGAGGAAGAGAAGGAAGCGTCGTTGATTCAATGACTCGGACACGCAATTGGTCAGAGAGGTCGTGAGCGGTTGCCTCCTCACTCGCTGACACCAACTCATCCAATCCCTGCAGGCTCACTGAAGCATGTTGGAAGCGAGAGGAACCAAGAAGGCTTTTGCTGGGGCGTAATTCATCTTCATCCTCTGAAGATACAAGACCGATGTACACATCCCAATTTTCACGAGAACGGTTGAGATGAAGTGGGAATTCACGTAGGGACCATTGTTTGTTGATGTGGATGAAGAGATAATTGTCAGCCGGTTCCAGATTGGATTCTTTCAGACATCGGGAGACAGAGAGAATGTCATCGTCTTCACAAGTGAGAAGTTTGCACCCCACCTCTTCAACGAGGATGGCCGTCTCATCCTCAGAGCCAAGATCGATGAAGACAACATCATCGGTAGCTTGGCGGGCTCGAGTCAGGAACGATACAACACGCAATTCGATGTTGCATCCGATTCCAACGATGCGCAGAGGGACGTTCGCCACGTTTGCTGTTCAAGGTCCTGCCTTTCAATGCTCCCTCATGTGTTTGCCTCACAACCCCTTTTTGCTGAGGTGAATTGGATGTGGACATGATGGGAGGACAGGCCATTGGTGTCGTCATTCCAGCACGAAACGAAGAGGCCCACATCGGCAAGGTTTTGGAGACGCTTCCAGAATTTGTGGATTACGCTGTTGTGATTGATGATGGTTCGATTGATGCAACCTACGAGATGGCCTCAACAGCATCATCAACAGCCGAAATAACGATTCTTCAAACAGAAGGAATGGGAGTCGGTGCAGCCATTGACCTCGGACATCAACACCTGCTCAAAACGATTGAACAACCGTTCGTGAGCGTCGTCATGGCCGGTGATGGCCAAATGGATCCTGACGATCTCGCAGCGGTTGTTCAACCAATCCTCGATGATGAAGCAGACCATGTCAAAGGCAATCGAATGTCAACACCTACTGATATGGAGCAGATGCCAAAACGCAGGCGACGAGCATCACGTATCCTCGGTTGGTTGACCACCCTGGCAAGTGGACGAGTCACATCAGACCCCCAATGTGGGTATACAGCAACCTCTTCCAACCTTCTTCAGCAATGGAACTGGGAACGGTCTTGGCGAGGCTATGGTTATCCAAACTACTGGCTTATTCATCTCTCAGGCCAAGGCTGGAGAGTCCAAGACGTTCGTGTGAAAGCCGTCTATGGAAGCGAACAATCAGGAATCAAACCGGCTCGATTCTTTGCATCTGTTGGATGCATGATGACCGTTGAGCATCATCGAAGAGCGTTCAAACATCTGTTCGGTTCGGTTTGGATGTTGCTTTCATTCTTGTTCTACATCACAGGTTACGGATTCGGCATCTATGCCATCCAGAAACCCGTTGCATTGCTCGGACTGCCTCTCTGTTGGTGGATAGCACACAGGCTTGACCGCCTTGCAATGCGTCGATTGATTGGTGGGCGTACCAAGATTTGAACTTGGGTCCAAGGCTCCCAAAGCCCCGAGTATAGGCCAAACTAACCCATACGCCCTTGAGTTGGGGGACGTGGTTCCACCTATGAACTTCACTCAAGGAGGAGCCACGTCCCATCACGCTGGCGAACAAGGGTTCCATCCAATTCCATCTTCTCGAGAATGTCATCAACGAGTAGATCAGCGTCAAGTTTGTCCAAAATGATTTGGACATCTTCTCGGTAGAGAATCATGTCCTCTCCAACCGCTTTCTGAATCGCGGAATAGATGGCACGAGGTGATGAAGAGGAGGATGCAATGAGTGGTTCATCCATCTGTTCAAGCTTCTTCCTCAGTTCGTCACGCAATTCTTCGGGCGTGTTGGCCAGAGCAACTTCGATGCGTAGTTGTGCAGATGAATCGGCCGTTGCAATGATTGGTGTGGTCGCAGGAAGTGACTGGCCACAATGCGGGCACTGTCGAGGTTGTCCTCGGATACCGTGGCAGTTACGACATGCAGGACAGCGTACAACCGACCATGTTCCTGCCATGGGACAAGATTCTGGCAACGGATTATGAAGATTCACAAACTGAAGTCTGGACCATCGCTGCTACGACGAGACCCTGGACGAAGTGCAGGAGCTGCTGGTGCTTTCGTATCAACACGCTTCTTTTCAGGTTCTGCAGAACGAGTGAGTCCACCTCGAATTGGCCCTGTTCTTCCACGACCGGCCATGCGCAGTGAATCAGGAAGAATCAATGCGGCAATAGCAACACCATGATGATCTTGGCCTGCTGTAACTTCATCGACGGCAACATCGAAGGAGAGTACTTCGAGGTCTCTCGACGCAAGACGGCGTTGGATGTTTCGACGAAGTAAAAGGACGGTTTCTTCGTAATCCGCTTCTGTTGTGATGCTTGCAACGATTGCACATTCATCACCTTCTGGTGTCTGACAAAGTGCGTAGCCAACACCGGCACAAGCAGTTGAACCACTCCACGCAAATGCAGTAGCAAGGTGACATTCGACCAGTGAACCCATAGGAAGCGGTTCGGGTGGAACAACGTTGAATCCAAGTGGAAGCATTGCACCTTGAACTTGAATCAAACGAGCATCTCCCAATCCTAATTCGACGAGACCTTGATCAAACGCGTCTTCTGCATTTTCACCCCAAGGGGAAACTGCGGTCATCAGCCAGCCACGAGAGGATTTGGAACCACCTTCACCTGCCATACATCATAGTAAATCCATACGGTTCATGAACAACATGGTGCAATGCATCCACAAAACACGAAACGCTATGATAACCGTAGCATTGGGGATAACATGGCCAAGGCATCAAGACTCCTCTTGTTGCTCGCAACCATTGGATTGTTCGTCTTGGCCATCATTATGCTGCTCAACAGCGATTCGGTCTTGATGGCGATTCCATTGATTGGCGTGTCGGTTCTTGCTGGATTTGGCTACATGATGTTCGATGCTCAGCCACCATCAAAGCCCAACAGCACACCGGGGGCTGTTCAACACAGTACAATTGCGAACGGCGAGGATGCGCACAAA
>CALDQY010000279.1 GCA_937911445.1 uncultured Rhodobiaceae bacterium
TACACCGCCCGAGCACGTTCGTACACTATGCTTGTGAATTGGCCGGAACGTCAAGGTGCGACCATGGTTGGTAACGAACTTGGTGGCCGCAAAGAAGCTATGGGCGTATGGGCATGGAAACTTGAAACACTGCAACCAGGCTCTCGCACCTCGATTACCTACAGTCTAGATGGGCTAGAAAAAGGAGACTGGAACGAAACCGACGTGTTCTATCGAGGTTCACAAGAAGTGATTGGTGCGACAAAGATGGACGAGAAACTCTTGGAAGAAATTCGACGTCAAGAAGAAGCCCTCAACGCTCCACCGCCTAATGAAGATTCAGACGAAGAAGGAGATGCAGAAATTGATCCTGAACCAAAAGCAGTTGAGGCTAAACCAACCACTCCTACCGGCGATACGAAGCAAACAACCCTTTTCGGAGGTGATTACTGATGGCTGAGCGTAAATCCATTGAAGAAACAAAGACGGCATTGCATGATGTTGTTCGCGAGATGTACGACCGTATCGTCAAAGGCGACCCGCCGACTATGACACTTCCTGTTCGTACCAAGAACAACATCGGTTTTGATCCAAAATTGGGGGTCTACAAATACGGGAAGAAACAGACGATTCGTGATGCAACAAGCCTCGGTTCCGCAAAGCAACTTCTACGAGCACTCCACGTTATCGAATTCATCGAGAGTATGATTGATGATGGGAAATCATCAACGCTTCGTGAAATGTACTACATTTCCGAAGGTTGGGGTCTTGGGAAATTCCAGTCACAAAACGAAAGTAACAACCTTGCCGAAGATCTCGAAATCGTTACCAGATGTCTTCGTGAAGACTTCAAACTCCGACCTGAAGAAGACGGTGCGAGAATGATTGGAAATCTTACCCTTCGAGAGCGAAATCGTCGAGGCGAATGGATGAGAATCAATGCTCGTGACGATGTTGGCGATAGTGGATATGGGGTTCCTTACAACGTAGAAGCTGAGAAGATTGAATTCCTTGAACACGACATCAACTTCATCATGGCCATCGAGACTGGTGGTATGTTTGACCGTCTTGTCGAGAATGGTTTCGATGAGGATTTCAACTGTGCTTTGTTGCACTTGAAGGGGCAACCTGCTCGTTCGACTCGACGTATCATGAAACGGATGAGTGAGGAGTGGGATCTCCCCGTTGTTGTCTTCCTCGACGGTGACCCCTGGTCGTTCCGTATCTTTGCTTCAATTGCCTATGGTGCAATCAAGACTGCGCATATTTCTGAGTACTTGGCCACACCGACTTCGACGTACCTCGGAATTACTGCGGATGATATCCTTGCTTACGATTTACCTAGCGACGACTTGTCCAAGAAGGACATTGAGGCGCTGAATGCTGAATTGAGTGACCCGCGATTCGCTGATGGTTGGTGGCAAGAACAAATCAACATGATGTTGGAAGTTGGGAAGAAGGCTGAACAGCAATCCTTGGCAAAATACGGTCTTGATTTCGTTACAGAGACCTATTTGCCTGAGAAACTACAACAACTAGGATTGTGAAAGGAAAAAGCGAGGCTTCTTTGAGGAGTGGCGAATCCAATGAGCATGGAGAGCGGCAAAAAGAACCCATGGCCGCTTCGTATTCTCATCGCATCGATGGTGTGTTTTGTCATTGGAAGCATCACCATCATCGGACAGATGGATACGCTCGGAGATGCTCTTGATCCACAGCGCAACAACATTGGCTCAATTGATGCCAGTTCTGAAGACCAGAAGCTGATGAATGTCGAGGAGTCCGGTTGCTACCGAGCATACGGCGTTGAGTTTGAAGGAACTGTTACGTTGTCTGAGGTCAATGGTTCGGATGTTCAAGATGAAGTTGAAGAATCGAAATGCAAACTCGACTGGGGTGCTATGTCTGCGGATGGAAGTGTTGAGTACACCATCCTTGGTTCGTGGGAATTGGCTCAAGGAGATTACCTCATGCGCATCGATTGCGACGGAGCATGTGCAAACGAAACCGTTTGGCTTACTTCGATTGATGCAATGGAAGGCAATATAATGAATTCGCCTATGGTGTACCTTGGAGGGTCTCTGTGTTGTTTGGGAATCTTCCTATTGCCGTTAGCAGGTGTTCTCCAAGCATTTTCTCAAAACAGAAAACAGAATCTCATGATGGTCGTTGGACCTGATGGCCAAGTTATGCCACTAACTGACCTCACACCAGATGTTGTACAAGAACAAATTAACAAAATGAATCAAGGTGCGACTGAAGGGGTTGGATTTGATGTTCGTACAGGCGAATACATGAATTCAGACAAGAGCATTTCAAGCCAACAGATGGATGGTGCGCGAGATGTACAGGCCGGTAGTATGTTGACAACTGAGCAGGTCTATGCGCTGATGCGAGGTGATGTCGAATCAGCAACTCCACAAGAAGAGCAACGTGAGCAAGTCGCAGATCCGTTCCCTACGCCTGCGATTCAGCAGACGACGACGCCCCCGATTGTTAAGCAAAAGACTGTAAAACAATCCGATCGCAAGATTCCAGTTGCAAACAACGAAGATTGGCAGTCCTGGGATGAAGATTGAATCCCGGAGTTATGAACCTCCGACGAGTTCAAATGAGTCCGTCTCTACCTA
>CALDQY010000280.1 GCA_937911445.1 uncultured Rhodobiaceae bacterium
AACTTTCATTCGATGGTTCTGACGCCCATGCAGAGATTATAGAACGGACAACTGGTTTGACATTCCTCGGCGATTCGACCGATGAATTTGCGGAGGAACGGCCGTGTCACATGAGTGGTACACTGACGAAGCGTCGTGTGTTACTAGCAAAGACCTACTGAACTTGTAGAAACTCAAGAATTCGTTCTGGCGGCCTGCCTACAACACCTTGTCCATTCAAGACCAAAACTGGCCGCTCTAGACATTTGGGTTGCTCTTTAAGTAAGGTTTGAATTCCATCTGAATCTAGGTTTTTGATATCAACATCTCCAATCACGTCCTTTGATCGGATAATTCCTGTTAATGTGGACAAAACCTCGAAATCATCTGAATGAATACCTTCTGATAGATATCGATAATCTTCGAAGTCAATACCTGCTTCCGTGAGCAGAGCAACTGCTTGTCGAGATTTGGAACATCGTGGATTGTGATAGAGGCGCATAGAATCACGCTCTGCTTACATGCCGAAAGACGATGGATCCATGTCCATCTCTCCATCCTTCATCATCTTCCGCATTTGTTTGTTCAACTTACGGTTTCCACCCATTCCCTTCATCATTTTTCGAGAACGTTTCCATTGAGCAATGAGTTCACGGACATCCTTCTCTTTTACACCAGATCCACGGGCAATTCGTTGAATTCGTTCCGCTTTGATTTTCGCAGGTTCGTTCTTTTCCCAAGCCGTCATGGAATCCATGATGGTTCGATAACGATCCAAGTTACCTTGCATGGCTTCTTTCTGTGACTTGGACATGCCCCCGAGTCCTCCAAACATGCTCCCTGGAAGGAAGGACATCAGTTTGTCAATCGTACCAACTTTCGCCATCATTTCCATCTGTTTGTACATGTCATTGAGCGTAAATCTTCCAGACATAAGGCGTTGTGTCAAGCGCATTGCCTCTTCTTCATCCATATCTTCTGGAGCAAGGTCAATGAGGCCACGAATATCACCCATTCCGAGCAGTCTGGAAATGAAACGATCTGCTTCGAACTTCTCCAAATCAGATACCTTTTCTCCAACACCAATGTGGACCAATGGGGCACCTGTAGCAGCAACGGCTGACAATGCGCCACCACCACGAGCAGTACCATCCAATTTGGTAACGACAATACCTGTTACACCCGCAAGGTCATGGAACGATGCTGCGACAGGACCAGCGGCTTGACCGACCTGCGCATCGATGACCAACCAACGTTCTGTCGCTCGTGTAATCGAAGCAATCCGTTCCAACTCGTCGACAAGTTCCGAATCAAGTTGATGTCGACCAGCTGTATCGACGATGACCAAGTCTGCGGCAGCACACGCTGCAAGACCATTACGAACAATGGTCGCAGCATCTTTCTCATCGGGTTCACCATAGACCATGACGGTCGAATCCTCGAGCAGTTGCGACAGTTGAGCGTAGGCACCTGGACGATGGACGTCAGCCTCAATAACTGCTACACGCAGACCGTGTTTCTTTCGATACCACTCGGCCAATTTTGCCGTTGTTGTTGTTTTTCCTTGACCGTAAAGACCGACCAGGAGCAATGTTGCACCACGTGGTTGGAATTCATGATTACTACCGAGAAGACGAACCAACTCAAGGTAGAGAATGTTCATTGCATGTGTTTGAAGATCGAGCCCTGGACGTGGTTCTTCTTCCCTCATTCGTTCTTCCAGTCGATCGACAATTTCTTTGGTTTGGCGAACGTTGAAATCAGCCTCTTGGAGTGCTCGACGAAGACTCTTCGTCATTTCTTTGAGCTCTTCCTCGTTCAAACGGCGCTTGCTTCGCAGAAACCCGAGAGAACGGAAAATTCCACGTGAGAGGCCTTCAAGCGCCATACATCGTCCACCAAGCCTTCTCCTTTCAATCCAACGGAGGGTTATTCATCGACCGGAACTTCAAGTCGAAGAACGTCGTTTTCGAGTTTGGCTTTGACCTGAGTTGATTTCGCAGGTGATGTGGTTGGAATGGCGTGTTCACGCCCATTGACGCCAACATAGAGAATTCCTTCCTCACTGCGAAGGGAAAGATCTTCTCGTTCCAAACCAGGGAAGTGTAAATGTATGATCTCAACACCATCACCTTGCTCAACGTAGGTTCCACGGTGAATCGAGTGATTCAATCGATCACCAACTGGGTAGGGCCCAAGTTCCTCAGCAAGTTGGATTGGTTCTCCATACAAGATTTGACCGTATGTGCGCAATCGTTCCAAACCTTGCACTTCAGAATCGAAGAGTTCCATTGTTGTCACTGGTACGTCAAGCGTATCTTCCAATTCCGAAATGTGATTTTGCTCTTCGGAGCGACGTCGTTGTAGGAAAGGATGGTCAAGTTCAGGTGTAACTCGGTTGACCAAACATCCTGTGACTGGTAAATCGTATTCACCAAGAGATTGATTGGCTCGAACTGTTTCGTTCACACCCATTCGTTCTGGAATGGTCACCAAAGTGAACGACGTTGTCGATGAATCGCTAAGAACACGACGAACATGCAAAACACGGCGACGGAAGCGCTCGAGCTCTTCTTTCATGGCGTCGCTTTGTTTTCGTCCAAATAGCATCGATCGTATCCCACCAGAGACACGCATCATTCTCAGCAATCGACCCGACCATGCTTCAATCAACTCCGGCAAGGAGAGGAAGCGAAGTGTGTGGCCCGTTGGCGCTGTATCGAACACAATCACATCCCAAGATGGATTTTCGACGTGCTTCAGCAACTCGTCGAAAGCAATGGCTTCATCCAATCCCGGTAAGACAAGTTCACTGGAGTCGACCTCTTCTTTGATGGATTGAATCTCATCTTTCGCAGATTGGTCAAACATTCCACCAAGTCCACCTAAAGCAGCAAATGGAGAACTCGAAATATCAGAGAGACTTTCGCCGAGTTTTGGCATGAACGACGACAACTTGGCTTCAGGATTCAATTCCAATCCAAACAATCCCGGAACACCTTCTACAGGCGTCGGTTCTGATGTTAGATCGACCCCAAGCGAATCGGAGGTTGAGTGAGCCGGGTCACTTGAAACGAGCAAGACTCTCAGACCAGAATCTGCGAGCCAGACAGCTGTCGAAGCAGAAGTTGTGGTTTTTCCCACTCCACCTTTCCCTCCGAACAACAAAAGCCTCGCCATGGTTCTGACAGGTTGAGGTGGTGTTTGAACTCATTGCCTCCAATTATTGCTACCCAACTTATGTAGGCGAGGCATCAGGATGTTACGTGGTCAATGATTTTGTCACATTCCAAGTGGCTGCAATATGCGGTCTCATCGGGATGACGTTGGGTTGGCGCGGTGTCATGACCAAGTATTCAGGATTCTATGATTTGCCAACCGCTTGGAATCAAGTCTTTTGGGGAATCTTACTTGGAGGAGCATACGCATCTCTGGCTGACAACACGCTCTTTCTTCCCTTTTATGAATCGTACATTACAGGAACACGTTCGGCTGAGTTGAATTTTGTACGGCAAATTCTCATTCCCTTAATCGCAACGATAGGAGTACATTTTCTTCTTATTCGCAAGCGTGTCAGGAAAGGAGGCTCCCAAGCAACGAGTGGATGGGCGCTTGGCCTTGCTGTAGGATGCATGCTGTCGATTGTTCTGATTACACGTAAAATACAACACGATGTTAGTACTGTCTTCGACGGAGCCACAATCTTACTGATCGGATTTTATGCACCTCGAATGGAGGCGCTCATCTGTTCGTATCATGGCGTATTGATGCTTCAAGGCAAACGTTTAGGCGCTGTTTTTCGAACCGTATTCTGGCGGATTTTAGCACTCAACATGCTCTATTTTGCTTGGGACAATCCATTCGCTTGGGTGTTCATCATTCCGCCCATTCTATTGTTTAAAGATACGGCCGAAAAGTGGGTCTGGGATTCGGTGCCAAAGGAGGGCCGCCGACGATGGCGTCGAATGCAAGCCGACAAAAAACGCGAAAAACAGGCATCTGCGAGGCTCATTCAATTGCCAAACACCCATCTTGAAGAGCAGGAGTAATTTCGCGCCAAAGACCTCACCTATCAATGGTTTGGTCGGTCATCTCACACAATCATTAAACCATGACCGCTCAACCAACTGGGTATGGGTTCGTGCCCGTACTGTGCTGCGACCACGCTAGATGGTGACACCATCTGCTACTCTTGTGGGAGAGTGTTAGCAAACAGTTCGATTATGGAACACCGGATTCACTTGCAGAAAGATCGTCACAACAATGTCTCTGCATACAAGATGACATCAACACCGAAGCGAAGAGGAATTGTTCAAACCGATCGAGGTCGGACAAAGAACATCCTCAAAGGACGAAAAAATCGATTTCGTAGTTTCATTATGCTTGGATTGGTTGCTTTCATTATGCTATCACCACAAGCTAGAGAGATGACGATGGGTAAAATCTCTGAAGTCAAAGAATTCATTATGAATCCGACTTCAGGCTACTTAGTCTATGATATCGAGGCAGATTATACACTCAATCGAATCATTACGTTAGAAAACGAAGATGACGACAAGACAGAGTATTACAACGAAACCTTTCCGATTTCACCGGATATTTACGCATTAGAAGACAGCCAAACTATGTACACATACACGGACGGCACACAAGACCTACCGAATCAAAAAATCCAGGATGTTGTATCGACTGAGTTACGGATAGACGGGCAGAGCATCAACATTCCACTTGAAAACACAGCGATTCGCTTGTATTCTGACGCAATAACAACACCAAGCGGACATAAAATCTGGTGGCCTGGAACATCCGGTAGTGACAAAACATATTGCGTGGGCGGGCCATGTGTCAAAGTCACATCGTACCTAGGTCCTGGAGAATCAATGACCTATGAGTATCTCGTCACCATCAGCACAAAATCCTTCACATGGTGGTCGGAAGCTAACGTTGTAGATCCGCGTATCCCTGGCTTCGCATCGGGAATCATTGAAGAAAACAGTGGAACCTTTGAGGATTTTGAAAATCGAGGAGGTGGGGAACGTATTGACGATTTCACATCCATACGTTGGTACAACAAAAACCGACCGGATTACGCCATTGACGCAACTGGTGCAACCGTTATTGCTGCTGTTTCAGCCATTGATTCAAATCTCCCAGAGGACAATCAGAATGCATTCAAGTTTGCAAAGGCCGCCTTTGATTACATACGAGAGAATATCGAGTATTACACCTGCCCACCAGGAGAACAAAGTTGTGCTGGGCTGCCGGCTCAAAGTGGGCCTGCTTGCCTTGCTTCAGGGCAAGGAGACTGTGACGAGCAGACCAACGCCTTCCTCAGTTTGTTGCGTGCAAAGGGCATTCCAGGTTGGTATGTGTTTGGAGTGCTTTCCAGTCAATCCTATACGAAATGGGAGGCACACGCCTGGGGTTATATCCAATTGCCAATGTCCACTGAATGGTGTAATGAAAACAAAATTGATCTCGACAGTTGCTACATTGAAGCCTCTGTTGATGTCACGAACAACAAATGGCTCCTTCACACTGCTTCGGCTCTCATCGAATGGATTGAACAACCCGACCCGAATCGAGATGGAACTTACATTAATGCATACTACCAATCACTTGCACGTTCAGATAGCGATGAAGATTGTTATGACAAGGGGTACGATGATTGTCGCATTGAAAGGGAACGCGTTTTCGCGTTGGAGGGTCCCGTAAGTTACGGCGGTGGCAAATTCCCAGTCTACAGTTGAGGTGATGAACAATGCGAGTAATTATTGGAGGAGCAGGGCGAGTTGGTTCTGAATTGGCTCGTGCCATGCGTGCGGAAACAATGGATGTAGTGTTGATTGACAACGATTCAAGAGCGGTCAAGAATGCTCAGTCATTGGACGCTTTGGTGATTCATGGTGACATCACGTCTCGAGAAGCACTGCAAGAAGCAGGTATCGGGGATGCAACAGTGTTCGTTGCTGTCACAGATTCGGACGACCGTAATCTCATTGCTTGTGCCCTTGCAGAAGATGAATACAAACGACAAAATGGAGTCTCGATCAAACAAAATCTACTCTCAATTGGCCGGTTCCGAAACCGAAACTATGTGCAAGAACACCAGCAGGGCCATCTTTCTCGTTGGGCCGCAGTCGATTACGCCATTGACCCAGTCGATGGAGCCATACAGAGATTGGCTACAGGTCTTCGTTCATCGGCTATTGAGGAAGTGATTCCATTTGGTCATGAAGCCTTCATTATTGAGCTGAATGTCACTAAGGATGCTGAACAAGTCATCTACCAAACACTTGCAGAAGCAAGTCTCGGAATTGAAGGAGGATTACCTCTCATCGTAGGCGTAAAGCGAGATGGTGAACCGAGTACCGTACCAAACAAAGATTTCACATTGATGCCGAAAGACCGAATCGCTGTCGCAACAAGTGGACTTGGATCATTCAGCCGAATTCTAACGGCATTCGGTCACGAATCCATTGATTTCCCTGCTCAACCACGTGTTGCCATTATTGGAGCGACCAATGTTGGTCGACGTATCGCTGAAAATTGGCTTCGGAATGGTGCATACGTCACTGTGATTGAACGAAATCTCAGCATTGCCAACAACCTTTCAGGTTCGGATATTGGGGCACACGCAAATCTAGACGTCATTCACGGAGATTTCCTTGATCGAAACATTCTCACAGAGATCGGTATCAACGAACACCATATTGCTATCGCAGCTCTCGAAGACGATCACGTATCCATTGCTGCTGCACTTCTTGCAAACGACATGGGTGTAACTCGAACAGGATTGATTCTCAAAGATTCAGACTTGGTAACAGTTACTCAACGAATGGGTATTACATTTGCAGTCGACATTAAGCGAGTAGCAGTTGACAACATCCTCGCACACATCCATACCAAAGCATCTGGAGCTTATGCTATTCTTTCCAACATACCTGATGTTGTTGGAATCAGCCAGACCGTTGCAAAAGAATCAAAATTTGCTGGTAAGAAAGTTGGTCATTCAGGTCTCCCTGAATGGTCCCGCATTGCCTTCATTCAACGAAGAAACACTGCAGGATTTTGGGAAACGCTTCGACCTGCTCGAGAAAAAACCATTGTTGAGGGTGATAGGCTCATCCTCTTCTGCCGACCAGATCGAGTCGCAGATCTTGAGAAGCGATTCAAGGTGTAATCATGCGGTTTGACGTTCTCAACCTTATTTTGGGGTGGACGCTTGTAGCGTTAACAATTCCCTTGTTGCTCTGTGTGGTCGCAACAGGTTATCTTGACAATTGGGAACTCGCCTTCAGAGCATTTTCGATTCCTGCGGGTCTTTCCCTGTTCATCGGTTCAATGATGCTTCGATTTGGAACAAAACGAAACACGCACATGCGATTACGAGATCGTGAAGCTTTCGCAGCTGTTGCGCTCGTTTGGCCTCTTGCAGTATTCATCGGAGCATTGCCGTATTGGCTTGGAGGGATGTTCCATGGACCATTTACAGATGGCTCATCGTTTGCAGACATTGCCCGGGGTGCAGTTAATGCATGGTTCGAATCTATGTCTGGATTTTCAACGACTGGAGCAACCGTCATCTCGACATCGATGAGCCCAAATTGCTTACCTGGTATGGATTGTATCAACTCGCAACCGCGTGGACTGTTGTTTTGGCGATCCCTAACGCAATGGTTTGGTGGAATGGGTATCATCATGCTTGGAATGATGATTTTGTCCCGTGTTATTGGTGGAGGCATGGCGCTTGCTCGAGCTGAATTGACTGGACCATCGTTGTCGCGATTAAAGCCCAAACTACAGGAAACAGCTCTCGCCCTTTGGGGCCTCTATCTTGCGCTTACGCTCCTTGAATTTGGATTGTTGTGGACAATTGGAGGCATGGATTGGTTTGATTCAATCAATCACGCATTGACAACGATGCCGACAGGTGGATTCTCAACCTACGATGGGAGCATTGGTCATTTTGAATCCTACACTGTTGAATTGATTATCATATTATTCATGTTCATTGGTGGAATCAATTTCACCTTGTTATGGTTCATTCGTGAGGGCCAATTCCGAAAGGCGACACAAGATGAAGAATTCAAGAATTATCTTGTCTACATTCTCACAACATTCCTATTCATCACCATCGCACTCCTAGCAACCCGTGACTATACAACCACCGATTCGTTCATCGATTCATTGTTCCATGTTGTATCTCTTGGTACATCAACAGGGTATACGTCAACCGATTACATGCAGTGGCCCGTTGTCACACATCTCTTCCTTTTCGTTCTGATGATTGTAGGTGCATCAGCCGGAAGCACCAGCGGTGGATTGAAACTACTGAGAATCAATCTCGCATTCAAAGTCGCCATGCGTGAACTGATTCGAATTGCACAGCCACGGAAGGTCCAGACCATTCGCATGAATGGAGAAGTCGTTGGTAATCAACAACTTGGTCTCATTGTTGGAATGTTGTTCGTTTGGATCGGTTTGTTTGCAATCTCCTCGATTTTGCTCGCGTTCATTGTTCCGGGTGAGGATTTTGAATCCATTCTGGCATTGGTTGCATCAAGTCTCGGAAACACTGGACCTACGATTGGGAATTACGGGCCCACAGAAACTTGGGCAGGACTCAATTCAGGAGCATTGTTGCTAACATCGATTCTGATGTGGTTTGGTCGTCTCGAACTTCTGACTGCGGTGATTCTCTTGCATCCTCACACATGGCGTTCTGAATCCAAAGACCAAGCACCTCGAGGCGCACTTGCACGACTCAAGCGAATGATTTCAAGGGAGCCTCATGATGAATCAGAACAAGGTCCTTTGGGCTGAGTCTCTCTTTACTTCAGGATCAGATTCGACCACAGGCTCCGGACTCAATTCTTCATCGTGCAGTTCTTCGAGGACAGATTCAATCACTGGGTCTTTCCATTTCTCCTCTGCCTGCTCGTATGCCTGAATCAATGCCTTTGTGGATTTACGAGAGACTGGTAAATTGCACAATGCAACGTGCTCATCTGCACTCAAACCTAACGCAAGTGAGACCTCAAAACGGTTGGGATCACCGAATACTGGGTTTTCTTGATGCAAAGCACTCAACAGTGGCATGAATTCCCTTCTTACTGTTGATTTGCTAGTTTTGGATAAGTCTGCTAGGTGATTGATGATAGCCGGACGCGCCCATGATCCAGAGCGCCTCAAGTAATTTGGATAACTTGGATAAATCCTAGTCGGCAATGGCGCATTGTTCGCAACGCTAGCAGATAAGGAGGACAAGTGCAGGGTCCAGTAGGAGGAGTGATGTGCAAGGTCGCGATAACGGCTCTCAACAGAACGATCTGCAAGAGTCAATGCTTTCGAACCTCGCCTCATAGCAACCTCATCGAACAGAGATGCGTTGTTCCAGTGAACCCAATTCATCAAGTCAGAAGGTTGCTTGTCAATACTGCGACCAATCGTTACAGCATCATTCGCTGCCTTGGAGCGATACAAAGACTCCATTCCAGGGAACACTTCTGTCGTCATATCTCGGAGTCCTGCTTCAAGGTGTTCTCGAACCAATTCTGGATTGAGCTTCTCCAGACCACCTGACGACAGAACTTGCAGATCTCGTACAAGTGCCCGCAAATCACCATGATTTCCATTGACAAGCACGTCGATGGCATCGTTCGTGTAGTCGATGTCTTCTTCACGAAGAACACGACGGGCAATTCTTCGCAACGCTTCATCTGAGACTCGATCAAACGTGATGGTCAACAGATGGCGCGAAAAACGGTCTTTCGTAGTGCGCCACGTTGATGAAGAACGCCCCCAGAGTCCCATGATATCGTTGCAAGCAAGGATGACAGGTTGTTTCGTCGCTTCCAGAAGACGGAGTAATTCGGCCTTTCCTCCAGAATCTCCCGACAGGGTAACGGATTCATCGTCTTCGATACCCTTGCGTATACGGTCCTCACTCACAGCTCTCAGACCGCCTCCAATGTGATCAACTTCATCAAGGAGAATCAGTGTGCGCTGTTGAGGTTTGGATGGATCGTGAAACAGTGAACGATGTGTCGAAGATTGCGTTGCAGCTTTGCGAATCGCTACGGCATTTCTCGTGTCACTCGCATTCAACTCTATAACCGTCCAACCCATATCCTGAGCAATGGCTCGTGCAACGGTCGTCTTACCAACACCTGGTGGACCAACAAGTAGAATTCCCTTCTTCTTGGGCTGTCCTTTGACCCATCCATCAAGCCACTCACGAATCTTCCGCCGTTGGCTTTCATTCCCTTCCAACTGATGTTCGGAAGTAGGACGGTGCCGCTCAGTCCAATCGGAAGCACCGCTCATAGTTTTACAATATAGCGACGGTTCATGAAGATGTTTCTTGGTTCAGAAGAATGGGAGCTCGTCAATGGAAACTCGTGATTGTGAGCCATCGTCTCGTTGACGAATTGTAACAGTACCGTCCTCGACGGATTGATGGTCAATCGTTACACAGATAGGAACACCCACCTCATCAGCACGTGCGTAACGCTTCCCAATCGATCCACTTCCGTCGTAGAGTGATACGATACCGTATGTCTGGCAACAGCGTTGATGAATGGCCTTTGCAACTTTGTCCATTCCATCTTTTTCGAAAAGAGGCAAAATTGCGACATCAATCGGAGCGATGGAGTCAGACAATTGCAACATTCGATAGGGTTCTCCACTCTTCTCGGTTTCAACGTAGGCGTGATCTAACACATGCCAAAGGATGCGATCGATACCAAATGCTGGCTCAACAACGTGTGGAATAAACCATTCACCTGTTTCCTTCACTGTCTTCTGAACACGCTTGACGTGGTCTGCTTCAACGGTCAGAGTACGCCCGTCAGAGAGTGTGACTTCAATCGGAAAAGCGACAGTTGCGTCAAGGGTTTCAACGATGGACTTGACCTGCCCAGCGTCGCCTCGGAAGGCAGGACCCGCTTTTCCACCATCGATGGTCCAACCGTCAATTTCGAGAATCTTTGGCTCATCGAATTCTCGCCGAGCACGGAGTGTTTTTCCTGTAGCCTTTTCGTGAGCCTCAAGATCGTAACATCCTCGATGCGCAATACCGACACATTCGACCCAACCATACGAACCTTCAATCTCAACATCCCAGCAATCCGTCGCATAATGCGCCATTTCATCGGAAGCGTGTTGTCTGAAACGCAATCGATTTGCATCGATACCGATTCCAATAAGGAAATCAAACGTGCGACCCATAAAGAATCCGACCGTTGGGTGTCGAACCAACGTCTTCTCAACAGCATCGCGAAGCGTCATCTGATGCGAGCTTCCTTCTCCATCGACCAGATTAAACTGAACGGACGACCAAGACGAGAAATCATGATCTATAGGTTGATTTGGATCGATAAAATACTCCAACTCTGCCATGTTAAATTCTCGAAGTCGAATCATGCCTTGACGAGGTGAGATTTCATTGCGATATCCTTTGCCTACCTGAACAGCCCCGAACGGTAGGCGTTCTCTGAAGTGGCGATACAAAGAGGGGAAGGATGTGAACATCCCTTGAGCAGTCTCGGGTCGCATGAAACCTTGTCGGCCAGATGAGCCTGCACCGATGGTTGTAGAGAACATCAAATTTTGAGCTTCAATTGGACTCCAATCACAGGCTGAGCACGAAGGACATGCTGGAGCAGAAGCGTTGAGCAATTCCTGTAATTCAGATTTTGACAAAGCGTCTGGGTTCGGGTGATGATCTTCTAAAAGAGTGTCTGCTCGACTGGCTTCTTCGCATTGTTGGCAAACGGTCATGAAATCTGAGAACTCACCCACGTGTCCACTCGCCTCGAGAACTTCGTAAGGTGTGACTGTTGGGCAGGAGATTTCCACAACGTCACCCATTGACAACCAATGATTGAGCCATACTTGGTTGAGTCTTGAGCGAAGACGTCCACCCACTGGTCCGAAGTCGTACAGTCCTTTTGCGCCACCGTACATGTCAAAGGCAGGGAGGAGAATACCACGTTGACGTAGCATTCCCTGCAGTCGTTCAAGACGTGCGTCATCTTTGGACAAGAAATCCCCTCGTGTTCTCCTAATGAGGAGGGCATTTCAACTTGACCTCTGGAACGAAGGCTTGAATTCAAAAACCTTAGCACACAGGAGTAATCATGGGGCAATCCATGGTGGCCATCACCGAAGCGGATTGCACAGGTTGCGATCTTTGTATCCCACATTGTCCGTTTGAGGCACTCCTCCCTCTCGCACTCAACCCGCCTAAGCGGAAGCACAAAAAGCGACCAGTCGTTGTTGTTGCTTCACAATGCGTAGGCTGTCTTTCTTGTATTGGTTCGTGTCCAACAAAAGCGCTTCACGAAATTCTCATGCCACCCATTTCTGCCCAATCGCCCCTTCTTCTGAACGGTGAAGAACCGGAAACAGAAACCATCCTTCGTTGGGGCAAAAAAGGCCTTGGCTGGGCCTAAGGATGCAACGAAACAATCATATGTATCGTACCAAACCTGCAGACCACTGAGATTGGTGGAAAAAATATGCCTGAGATTACATATCTCGACAATCCGATGGAAACGGATGCATTGATGGACAAATTATGTCCACCAGTCCGCAACTGGTTCAGAGAAAAATTTCCAGATTTTACTCGACCACAAAAGCTTGCAATTCCGACAATCATGGATGGAGGACACCTGCTTCTTTGCTCACCAACAGGTTCCGGTAAGACACTTACTGCTTTCTTGACCATTATCGATCAACTGGTACGCAAAGCCTTGAATGGTAAATTGGAAAAACGCATTCATTGTGTGTACATTTCACCGATTAAAGCGCTTGCGAACGACATCCAAAAGAATCTGATAGGGCCGTTGAGCGAAATTTCAGAACGTTTTTTGCCAGACCGTGCGCAAGAGATTCGAGTCGGATTACGTACGGGTGACACGCCACAATCCGAGCGACAGAAGATGCTGCGAAACCCACCGCACATTCTCATTACAACACCCGAAAGTCTTGCCATTGCAATTACATCACCAAAATTCCAACCAATCATCAGCGATGTTGAATACATGATTATCGACGAATTGCATTCCCTTGTCCCAACCAAGCGTGGTGTCCACCTTGCGCTGACATTGGCTTATTTGGACACACTTCTCGAGCGACCCGTACAGCGGATTGGTATTTCAGCAACCATGGAACCGTTGGACACCGTTGCCGAATATCTTGTCGCCAGCGATGATCGAGAGTCAAGGGGTGATGGGCAAAAAGTGCACATTGCTAAGGTATCGGGTTCGAGAGAACTTGACCTTGACATCCTGTTGCCTCATCCAAAATTCAGTGACCTCCCTGTTCTGAAAGTACTTGACGAGAACATCAGCGTCATCGCAGACCTCATTTCAGCACATACAACAACACTGGTCTTCGCCAACACGAGAAAAATGACAGAAACCCTAGTTCAGCGACTCAGGCGCCCAGAATTTGGACTTGGTGAGCTTGTTGCTGGCCACCACGGTTCGATGGACAAAAAGATCCGTTTGAACGTTGAGCAACAACTCAAGAACGGGCATTTACGAGCCGTCGTGACTTCATCTTCGTTGGAGATGGGAATCGATATTGGTACTGTTGACATGGTCATTCAACTTGGTTCTCCAGGTGACATCGCTACAGCATTGCAACGCATTGGGCGTGCAGGTCACCATGTTGGTGGTATACCACGTGCACGATTCTTGCCTTCAAGTGTTGACGATTTGATCGAACTTGCTGCGTTGCAAGCTGCCATTCAATCAGGTGAAATGGATCGCCTTGATTTCCCAGAAAACTGTCTCGACGTTGTTGCCCAATTTCTTATCGGACTGGTCATCATCAATCAAATCGACATCGATGAAGCGTTTGAAATCGTTTCGAGTGCATGGAATTATAGAAACTTCGAGTACGATGATTTCATCGAAGTTTTGGACATGCTGGAAGAGGAGCGTCGTGTTTGGATTGATTGGGAGGACAACACCTACGGCAAGCGAGGTTACGCTCGAATGATTTACTACACCAACATCGGTACCATCGCCCCTGACAATTCCTATCTTGTGTTCAATGCAGAAGGATCCATTCTCGGACAATTATCAGGCTCCTTTGTTTCCAACCTACGTGGTGGTGATGTCATTCTCCTGGGTGGTTCGACCTATCGAGTTACGAACATCCAAGGTACTCGCGTCAACGTTTCAAGTGTCACAGGGTACAGACCTACGGTACCATCATGGTCTGGAGAAGCACGTTCACGCAGCCGTGAATTGTCCTCATCTCTTCTTTCCTTGATTCGCCATTGTATGATATCGTTGCGAAGGGAGCAAGATCCTCGCGTTGTTCTACGCGATGCATATGGACTGTCGAATTCCGTATCCAATGCCATTGCTCGTCATTTGGAAGAACACACCATCGATACATTCCAAGTACCTGAACCAAATCGTATCTTGATCGAACAAATCATCGGTACAGGACATCCTGCATACCTCATTACAACATGTCGAGGTCGTGCGTTCAATACAGCCCTTGGTTACTTCATGGCAGGTATCGCAGAATCATCTGGTGTCAGCGTCATCGAGTTGTCCTTCGACGAAAATGGCCTGTTAATTCGAACAGCTCAAGAGGTCGATCCCGGGCAGTTGTACGATGCATTCCGCTCAAACAACCACATCGAAGTAATTGAGAGATACATCATCAACACCCAAATTTTTGCCAAGCGATTCCGAGAAGTTGCTGGCCGTTCGATGATTATTCCAAAGCGCGTTGGTGCTGAGGAAATCAGTCCCCAACAATTCCAACAAAAAGCAGAGGCCCTTCTCACACGACACAGAACGATGGAAGGTTCGTTGTTGATGCGAGAGGCAAAGAACGAGGTGTTGTTTGGTGATATTGACGTCTTTGGACTCAACCAATTTCTTGAATCATGCATCGAGGGGGATGCACGAATCGTCCACACCAAGGTCACAATTCCATCACGACTCGGAATGAGTCTGTACATGTCGGCTTTCGAAGACCTCATGTCGATGAAGACTAGGGCATTTCTCGTCAAGGACATCGATCCAGAAGTCCTTCGCCGCCTGATGGGTACTCGCAGTCTCGCAACTGAAATGACAGCGGAACAGTTGGACAAATATTACAGCGACAAAGCACCTGTTCCACATTCACCTGAAACACTGTATGAACTGATGCAGCACGGAGGTGGTCTCGATCGAGAATTCAACAATCCACTCTATCGAGAGAAGATGGAAGGCATCGAGTTGGAAGTAATACGATCCTGGGTTGAAGAACTTTGTAAGGCTGGAAAAATCACAAAAATCAACGGTACCGGTCAAGATGATATTGACGGCAAATGGTTCAACCC
>CALDQY010000281.1 GCA_937911445.1 uncultured Rhodobiaceae bacterium
ACCCCCGTACAACGACTTGCTCAACTTGATGAGCGTGAACGGTCGCAATTGATGTCAGGCGTTGTTGAAGTCCAAATTCGACTATCAAACTACTTTGGTACGACAGATTTCACAGTCATTGTCCATGACGGCCCTCTTGCTGGGCAAGAAGTTCCACATGTCCATGTCCATGTTCTTCCAAGGACGAAAGGCGATAATGGATCAACACTCGCTGCGATGTGGCCGTCCAATCCGTCCCATGGCCCAGATCACCAAGCCTTGGCTTCTCTCGCTGCGAAGATCACGATGGGGGCCTGAATATGGCCAAGGGTGTTGCACCATTTGATGGCGTTGTTGATCATCGAGGAGAAGCGCTTCCCGTTCTCTCAAAGTCTTCTGCGAACATGAAAATGGAAAAACTCCTCAACACACCGATGCCCTCGTTCGATAAAGAAACTCCAGGAAGCCCTTTTTGGACCAAACTTGCTTTCTTCCTATGCCGTCGCACGGCTGCGAATCAGTTTCGAACGATTGAATATTCGGGAATGGAAAACATACCAACAGACCGGGGTTCACTTTGTGCAGCTTGGCACACAAACGGACTCATCGATCCTCTCGGCATTATGTTGGCACATCCAAAAGAGTTCGTCATGGGCGGACGTCATGATCTGGTGACCCGTCCCATACTTTCGTTTTGGACTCGGCGATTGGCAGTGCAGCCAGTGGTTCGCAAAGCAGAGTTGCTTCGTGGAGGTTGTAGCGAAGAGGAAGCTACGAATCTCAACGGACGTTCCTTGCTTACACTCGCAACCGGGATTGCAAGTGGCTTTGGATGTGTCTTGTTCCCTGAAGGAACGAGCCACGACTTAGCACATATGATGCGATTTCGAACCGGACCAATGCGCACTGTCCTCGCTGCAGCTGCTATTGCAAAAGGGTCAGGAAGAAAATGTCCTGTTATGCAACCCGTAGGTCTGCATTTCCGCGTCCGTCATCATTACCGCACCGACATGTGGGTCGAATTTGGAGAACCACATTATCTTCCAGAGGATGATATCCCTGAGGATCTCATCAAAGCAGTTCAGAAGAGGGAATGGGTTGAACCACCCGGTGATCTTGTACGCTCTCTTCGCGACGGGCTTCGACCACATCTCTTACCAATCACCCCAAACGTCTCGAGTTGGGACGAACATGGAGCGTATCATCTCGTCGCACAACTTGAATCTCGGATGAAAAAACAACCCCTCGATACATGGCGAAAAGAGGTTCTTGCCGCACGCCAAGTTCGTGACAGGTACCAAACTGAACCTGAAGGCGAGGATGGAAAGCCTGCTCCCGTACATCATCCAATTGTCAATATGGCCAAGGACGTACATTTGCAACTCGAAGAACGTGGGCTTGATGGCCGGGATTTGGATGCCAAAGGTGAACGATTGCGGACTGGCAACCCACTACGCGGAATTGGCTTTGGGGTAAAAACGGCATTCATGGCGATGTTGCTACCAGCATTCCTTCTCTCACTCTCGCCTCAGTTGGCCCTTGGTCGATTTTTAGGCGATCGAACCGATGAAGGCGTCGATGCCAGAACGACCTACCATTTCCTTGCAGCCATGTTTGGCTCCGTCATCCTTTGGCCATTCATGGCCTTGATTGGCGCTGGGATGCTGTGGTTAAACTCCGGAGATATAAGTGCAATCACATCAATCGATGTTCGCACGATTCTTGGGAACGAATCGATGCATCGCATCGGAGCATTCCTCCTTCTTTATGTTTCCATGATTCCGCTCTTTTGGTCATCAGGTAGGATGTTTGGATTTTGGTGGGATGGATATGTCGATGCCCGAAGA
>CALDQY010000282.1 GCA_937911445.1 uncultured Rhodobiaceae bacterium
CGACTGGCGGATGAATGCATACGGGTCATGGTCGTTCAATCCTGATGAAGAAGGGGCGACTGCGGATACAGTGAACGGAGAATCGGGTTTGGAAGGCATCTACAACAGGGCTTTTGAAGGCTGGAATGAGAGTCGTAGCATCGGTACTGTTCCTGTTTTGTGGGACAAAAAGCATGCAACGATTGTCAACAATGAGAGTCGTGAAATCATCAGAATGTTCGATCAATTTTCAAAGGAAGGATTCGGTAACGGGGCGACTCTTTGCCCACCAGAATTGATGCAAGAGATCGACAACATGATTGACGCAAATTACGAATCGGTCAACAATGGTGTCTACAAATCCGGGTTTGCTCGTACCCAAGAAGCGTACGATGAAGCCGTTACAGCCTTGTTTGAACGCCTCGATCAATTGGAGGCTCATCTCGATGAAAGAGAGTGGCTTGTTGGCGAAGATAAGGGTCAATTGACAGAAGCTGACATTTGTCTGTTCACAACATTGGTTCGTTTCGATTTGGTCTACGTCGTCCACTTCAAGTGCAATCTTCGACGCATCATTGACTATCCAAATCTCCAAGCGTTTGTCGAACGTTTCCTCGACCTCCCTGGTATTCGAGAGACCTGCCACTGGCACCACATCAAAGCGCATTATTTCTGGTCGCATCAAAACATCAACACCTTCCGAATCATCCCATTAGGTCCTCTTGAAGGGGCTCACACAAAGTGACGACGAATCAACAGTATACTCCTGAATGAAGCGAAGGGCATTAGAGGGGAAGGCGCTTCGAAGGTTCATGGTCCAACGTCCAAGAGGTACGCGTGACTTTGGTCCAACTGAAATGAAACGGCGACTAGCGTTTGAATCGCTTCTTGAGGACCAAGCCCGCCGTCACGGCTTCTCTCGTGTTCAGACACCTATCTTTGAATCACTCGACTTGTTCACTGCAAAGTCAGGGCCTGGTGTTGTTTCCCAACTCTATGCGTTCCAAGACAAAGGAGAACGAGATCTAACATTGCGCCCAGAATTGACGGCTCCGGTCATGCGAATGGTTGCTGAAGAACTTCGCAACGAAACCAAACCACTCCGTCTCTCCTACTACGGTCAGTGTTTCCGCTATGAGGAATTCAAGAAGGGACGTTATCGAGAATTCTACCAGTATGGAGTTGAATTGATCGGTGCAACCGGTCCACTCGTTGAGGCAGAAGTCATTGCTCTCGCCATCAACATGTTGACCGAGGCTGGGCTGAAGAATTGGGAATTACGCATCGGTCACGTCGGTGTGCTCAAGCAAGTCCTCACTGGTATTGGCCTCGATGACACTTCAGAATCAGGTGAACCGCCTCTCGCATCTGCAATGCGCTTCCTCGACAAAGTAGACTTTGATGGGTTGACAGCCTTGCTTGAAGCACAATCCATTTCCACTGATTTCGTCGCACCGCTCAAGCAACTCTCAGAATTGAGAGGGGGGAGAGAAACCATCGCATCCGCTCGTGAGCTTCTCTCGACAATGGATGGTGTTTCACTCGAAGCATTGGATGATCTTGAATCGACCATCAACTCGATTGGACAACTTGCACCATCACCTCCATTTCTTTCGGTCAATCTTACCGTCGCACGAGGTTTGGATTATTACACAGGAACCGTGTTTGAAGTCCACGTACCTGAATTGGGTGGAGAGGGACAGGTTCTCGGGGGAGGATCCTACAAACTGCTTCACCTGTTCGGCCTCGCAGACCTTGATCCATGTTGTGGTTTTGGTCTTGGTTTCGATCGAGTTCTTCTCGCCTTGGAAGCACAGGCTGCTGCTGGAGGCAGGAGTGAGGTTGTTCCGGGAGAAGAAGATTCTACACCATTCCTCGCCATGATTCCATTCAATATTGATGCATCAGAGGTCCTTGATCTGGTACGTGAATTGCGCCAATCCGGCATCCGTGTCGAGATTGAACTCCGCTCTCGCAAGATTGGCAAAGCCATGGGTTGGGCCGACAGCATCGGTGCAAGTTACGCGCTCGTTGTAGGTCCAAGAGATCTCGAACAAGGTCAAGCAAATGTCAAGCGACTTGCGGATGGGGAGCAACTTACAGTCGCTCTCAATGCGGAATCAATCATTTTAACGCTCAATTATTGAAGATCACTCTTCATCTCTTCGAGCATTTACGAAGACTGCCATTGCGATCGCTGCTGAAGCGACGACGAGGGTGAATCCTGGTGTGTCTTCGGAATCACTACCATCGATGTCTCCACCATCTTGGAATGCATCGTTCCAGGAGTCATCGTCAATTGGGAGTTCGATGTAGGACTGTTCACCCATGCTCATTTCAAATTTGGCGGGTTCTCCTGTTTGTGTAAACCCAAGATTTGTGGTCTGACGGTTTCCTCTAAGTTTCATCTTAACCTGAACCTCTGGATTAAATTGGTCACCATTCCAATCGATGATTGTGTCTTCTTCGATGACGAAATTGAACGTGACAGTGTTGTCGCCAACAACAAGACCAGTTTCGTGGTGCTCACCGATGACGTTTGGACCTGCATAGAGTGTGATGTTCAATTCTTCACAGTCGTTTTGGCCACAAGCAGTTTGACCATCATTGTCGTTGGTCCAGTCTCCTTCAACATAGAAATTCATTGAACCTCTGAAGAGGCCATCAGGGTCCATGTACAATCGCTTAGCAAGGATTGGATCCATTCGGAATCGCAAATCGACATCAATCAATCCATTTTCAACCTCATCCGAGTAGAGTTCGAGGCTTGAGTTGTCCATTTTTTGGAAGTGTGTCCATGCCTTTGTGTTCGAATCGTTCCAGAACATGTACATCGTTTTGTTCTCTTCACTTGGTTGACGGTTGTCATCCTGAGGTTGCGATTGTTGAATGCTAACATTCTCCCCAGCTTGGACTGGAACCAACATCATCAACGCCATGAAAACAGCCAAACATGCTACTTTGCGCATGATTATCCGTACACGTACAGAGATATGAGGTTATTGAGCAGGTGCGTAATTTACACCGTTCAATCAAACCGATGGATGTCGACACTACCGGTGTTGTTTGTACCGCCACCGAGTTGAGTCTGTCGAGTAAGTTTGAGTGCATCTCCGAGCTTGTTTGGCTCCATGCGTGGTGTGCGCATATCAGCACCACCGACACCTGTAATGATGGCCATGACCTTGATGGTATCACCAAAGGTTGGATCTTGTCGAGCGCCCCAGATGACGTTCGCATCATCACTGACCCTTGCAGTCATCAAATCGACAACTTGCGATGCGGATTCGAGCGTCATGTATTGGCCACCAGTGACGTGAATGAGAACGCCTGTAGCTCCCGTGATGTCAACATCGAGAAGTGGGTGATTGAGGGCTTCATGAACGACTTCTTCGGGTCCTCGGTCCGACTCTCCATACAGCATCATCGTGACACCACCGTTGGACATGATGGCACGAATGTCTGCAAAATCGAGATTGATGAGCGATGGGAGTGTAATGGTCTCAACAATTCCCTTGACAATCTCTGCAACCAATTGGTCCATGATTGAGAACGCTTCCTCGAGAGGGAGGTTTGGAACATAATGCAGCAATCGGTTGTTGTCGAGAACAAGGACCGCATCTGCAACACGACGAAGGGATTCTAATCCTTCGAGGGCCTTCTTCATGCGGAGTCGACGCTCGACGTGGAATGGTGTAGTGACAATACCAACAACAAGAGCACCTGCAGATTTGGCTTCTTCCGCAACGATTGGACAGATACCAGTACCTGAACCACCACCAAGTCCACTGGCAATGAAGACAAGATCTGCACCGTTGACAATACGTCGAATCATCTCACGACCAGCCTCAGCACAACGTCGTCCCATGGATGGATCGCCACCTGCTCCAAGTCCACGGGTAATGTGACGTCCAACGAGGAGCTTTTGCAGTGAGCGCGTGTTGTCGAGATGTTGCTTGTCGGTATTGATCGCAACGGTAACAGCGCCTTCAACACCGAGATGCGTAATCCGATTGAGCGTGTTGTTTCCTGAACCACCAC
>CALDQY010000283.1 GCA_937911445.1 uncultured Rhodobiaceae bacterium
GACGATGGCGGCATCCCAGGTTACGATGGACGATTCTACGCCGAGCGAATGGCTGCAGCACTCGGACGCATCACCGAAGCGTTCGGTTGGAACGCCAAGGAATTGTTCGACGGCAACAGACAGACGACGTTGTTCTCGTTTTAGGCGAACAAATCGCAAAAGGCTTCTAAATGACGGAAAGGCAGGCAATGATATGGGCGCAATCAGAAAAGCAACCTTCCTCGCTGTGCTGATGATGATCAGTGGACTTGCAGGATGCTTTGGAAACGAAGATGACGACAGTTCCCAAGAAATCGTTGCTGTTTTCACGTATTCACCAGCCACCAACATTCGAGCAGGTCAAACCATTGACTTCGATGCACGGGATTCCTTGCCATCTGGTGTGGCATTGACTTACAAGTGGGATTTTGATGGTGACCAATCCATCGATGCGACAGGCCGAAACGCTGACTGGACCTATCCTGAGACGGGCGAATACACCGTCGAATTGATTGTGAGCGACGGTTCAAACAGCCAATCGACAAGCAAGACGCTGACCGTTGTCGATGCAACTGCACTCCCACCCGAAGCAGAAATCACCTCCTTCTCGTCCGATGAGGATTGTGAGGGCGAGGATGTCGACGAAGGCTCCTACATTCACGTCTGGATTTGCGACCTGGAAAAATCACTCAGCTCGAGAAGCGCTGAAGGTGAAACCGATGTGCAACTTGATGCAAGTGATTCAACATCGGGTTCGTCCGATGATTATGTCTCAACCTACCATTGGGATTTGAACCTCGAATTCGATGCAGACGGTGATGGAGACGCAACCAACGACAACGACCTCGAAGGTGAGACGGTTGCTTGGAAAGACGTGAAGCCAGGTGAGTATGAAATCGGTCTTACAATCACCAATGGCAAGGGCCTTGTCGATTCGGACGACATCAAGGTCTACGTCTCATACGGAGCATCTTGGCTGGATTTTGAAATCGGGCGATCCACAAGCCAAAACCCAAACCAGCTTGACTTTGATTTCGAAGTTCACTACGACAACGACGCTGGCAATACCATTCGAAAGGTCGTTGGAAAATTGATGTATCCTGCAAAAGATGAGCCTTGTTTGCCTGGTGCTTCGTGCACAGGTCGTCTCGATTTGGTCGCATTCAACGAGGAGGGTGACGAGGCAACGTCGACAGAACCGACTGACAACTCGCAATACGAATCACGTGACTCAAACTGCGATGACGACAAGTATTGCGTGGATCTGACGCTCTCCTCGTACCTCTTCACGGATTCAGACTCAGACTCGACGTACGGCGATGGTGACTGGACGATGTCGGTCTCCAACAACGAAACCTACACACAACAGGTCGACCGCTACATGCTGCTCCTGATATACAAGTGAAAACCGCGAGACTCAAGCACTTTTCGCTGCCAAAATTGAGCCTTTTCTTACCGACTCTTTCAAATAGGGGTTGTTTGTCGCAGGGATGCTAAGGAGTAATTTAGTATGCCATCACAATGGGAAGATAAGAGCAAGCCACACCGTAACATCGTCTTCGTAGGTCACGTCGATCACGGAAAGTCGACCACTGTCGGTCGTCTTCTCCTCGACTCAGGTCACATCGAAGAGCACGTTATCGAAAAGAACGAAAAACTCGCCGCTGAGGCAGGTAAGGCCGGATTCGGTCTTGCATATGTCATGGACGGTCTAAAGGAAGAGCGAGAGCGTGGAATTACCATCGACGTCGCTCACAAGGAGTTCTTTACTCCTAAGTACTACTGGACCGTTATCGACGCTCCAGGTCACCGAGATTTCGTCAAGAACATGATCACTGGTGCTTCGCAAGCTGATACAGCGGTTCTCCTCTGTGCTGCAAACGACGGTGTCAACGCCCAAACCAAGGAACACGCGTTCCTTGCTAAGGTTCTTGGTGTCAGCGAATTGATTGTCCACGTTAACAAGATGGACATTTCTGGTGTCGACTGGTCCGAGGACAAGTACAAGTCCGCTGTCGCTGAAGTCACTGCACTTCTCAAGATGGCTGGATTTGGTGCTAAACTCGACAGCATTCCAATGATTCCTGCTTCGTCCCTCAACGGCGACAACGTCTTCCACAAGTCCGACAAGTGCCCATGGTACGACGGACCAACCCTCTTTGAGGCAATCGACGCTGCAGCAATGCCAAACAAGCCAATCGACAAGCCACTCCGACTACCTATCCAAGACGTCTACAAGATCTCTGGTATCGGTACTGTCCCTGTTGGTAAGATCGAAACCGGAACTCTGAACACTGGTAAGACCGTTGTCTTCAACCCGTCCCAGAAGTCCGCTGAGGTCAAGTCGATTGAGATGCACCACACAATGGTCGACAAGGCTGAGCCAGGCGACAACGTTGGTTTCAACGTCCGTGGTCTCGCAGCTACCGACATCCGCCGTGGTGACGTCGCTGGATACGCTGACAACGAGCCAACCTATGTCCGTCACGATGAGACCTTCGTCGGTCAAATCCAACTCATGGACATTCCAAAGGCTGTCTCCGTCGGATACACACCTGTTTTCCACGCACACACCGCACAGGTCGCTGTTCGCTTCCAAGAACTTCTTGAGAAGACCAACAAGGCTGGTAAGGAAGCAAACCCATCGTTCCTCAAGAACGGCGATGCATGTTTGATTCGATTCCAACCGACCAAGCCAATGTCAATCGAGCAAATGGACACCTTCCCTGAGTTGTCCCGATTCGCTATCCGTGACATGGGTAAGACCGTCGCGGCTGGTGTTTGTCTCAAGATCGAAAAGAAGTGAGTGAACACCACTCATTGATTTGGAACTGGAGGAATAGAGCATGGCAGCCGTTACCGTCATCAAATTGACTGGAAACAACCATTCTGATATTGATCGAGTTGCAGGTCAAATTCGACACATCTGCACCCAAAGCGAAACCAAGCTTCGAGGACCAATCCCTCTACCAACACGCCGTCTGGTCGTTCCTGTCCGACGTGCACCTGATGGTGAAGGAAGCGAAACCTATGATCACTGGGAACTTCGTGTTCACAAGCGCTTGTTGGAGATGCACATCAACTCTGGAAAGGATGAGAGCGCGCTCCGCTTGGTTGCAAAGATCGACATTCCAGACTCAGTTACCATTGAACTTTCAATGCGCACAGTCAACTGAAGCATTCGAGCAATCGAATGAAGCGAGCATCAACGATGCTCGAACTTACAACGGTGCAGCTTCCGCCGCGCCCGATTCAATGAGCCATTGTGCCATCGTTTCGTCCAAGTTGTGAACGTCACCAATGTGTAAGACTAGCTCTGAACCGTCTGCAGTTGCAATAGGATCATCAAACGATTGCAGAATGCGAATGCGTAGCTTTGGGACTTCTTCGATTGCTGGCTCATCCTCGTTCATCCAATCGTCTGAAATGGCTGGTTTGGATGATGGAGCCAATTCCATTGCAGCACCGTGACGTCCTTCCTTCGAGGGTGCTGGTGCCTCTGGTAGCGGCATTGCTGGCTCTTCAGGTTCGTGTTCAGATGGATCTTGAGCAGCTTCGTACGCATCCCACTCAAGGGCTGCAATGCGATCTTCCTCATCAACATCGAACGTATCCATCGGTTCGGGCTTATCATCCTCGAACACCAGCGAAGGTGGTGCTCGATCGGTCAATGCTTCCTCTGTAAAATCATCCAATTGCATCGTACCTGGTTTGTGCACTGGCTCAATGAAATCCATTTCGCCACGCAGTCCATCCTGCATTTCTCTCCATCCAATTGTCATCTTGAATTTGTCCATTTCTTTCTCAATCGCATTGTACAATGCACGTTCAGCAACATCCGCTTTCTGCCAATCCATCGGTGGTAGTGGTGTTGCCACATCTCCAACATTCGTCGCCATACGAAGCGATTGCGACGAAACATGTGTCATCATCGCAACCATTCGACGTCGAGCCAATTCAGACGCAATGTGCCGCACGTTTGCTTGACGCTTTTGCTCGTTTTGAACGCGTAAATCTGCACCATGCTTACGAATCATATCGTGAATCTGCAGATCGAGTGTGGTCAACAAACGCTTGACCATCTCCCAGAAATCCTTACGAGGCAAGTGCACTGGAACGTGGCGGTTGGTTTGCTGCCGATATGTGGCGAACAACTGCTCCTGAATCTCACGGGCCTGTTCAGGCGTGAGGAGGTTGTTGCTCGACATCATCATAGCCTCGATGTTTGGGTCTTTGAACTCTCTTGTCCAGACTTAATCAACTGAGACGAGGCTTCAAACCAAATGGCTCACCTCGCGAAGCGAGGTGAGTTGAGTGAATCAGCCTAAGAAGCACGTTTCTGCGGTCTTCCTTGTGCTGTTGCTTGTCCTTGTTGGGCCTTCAACCTATGTTCAATCACGAACGGTGACCTACGGGCCAGTCACCTTCCAACCAACGACAAATGAAACCGCTGTCGATGCCAACATCACATCGATTCAGGTTCCTGCCAATCATACCATCACCTCAGGATTTGTTTCCATCGAACCGGTTTGGGAAACGGTCGAAGAAAACGGTACCTATTTTGGTTCAGGCTTACCGAATGCGTGGGCAAACGGTACGCACAACTTCACCTCCTCTCTTGCGCATGGTGGCCAACTGTCACTTGCAACCGATTCCTCTGTCGGATCACTGACCGATTTTGAAACGACGAAGATGGTTCCAACCGGCTGGTTGACCATGGGTCAAGATGGAGAAGCATGGGGTGTTCAGAATCTCTCATCGCTCCAAACAGGTCCACCACAAAGGGATGGAAACCACTCTCTTGCATACCTAACAACTGCTGAGAATGCATCCGGCTGCATCATTTCACCACACTACCAGACGCCCGAATTCATCAGCAACATGTCGCTTACCTTCGATCATTGGCGTTCCTTAGCGTCGGATGATGCAGCATGGGTTGAGTACACGCTTGACAATCAATCCTCATGGCAACAGCTGGTTCCGAACGGTGGTTACTCCGACTCAGTAACAGCTAATCACCACAGTCTGGCTCAATCGTTAACGTCGATTTGGTCCGGTGACGATGAACAATGGACGACATCTCGTTTTGAATTGGACCAATTGACGAACATTGCCACCAGCGAAACCATGCGATTCCGCTTTTGCATTGCCGTTGGCGCTTCAAGCAACCAACGCGATGGATGGTTCATCGATAACGTCACGTGGCACAACACGGGCGATGACCCAGGTGCTTGGTTCCACGGAAACTTGACCGGTGACTATGCCCCAAATGCGGATGGGACCCTCATCATGCCCATCGATTTCTCAGGTCTGTCCAATCCAATCGAACTTGAGGTTCGTTCCAATTGGGATATTGAAGGCGGCAACAACGATGGTATGACCATATGGTATTCGATGGACCAAGGCGTTACATGGATTCTCCTCACACCCCTTCCTGGACTTCCTGGGTTTGGAGTAATCTACCAAGGGGTCCGCTACAGCGATGTATCCTTTGACTGGCTACCGATGTTCTACCCTGTTCCTGCAACAGCGCATAATCACACCAACGCTTCCAGTGCATTGCTCAAGTTCAATGTTCAAACCGATGCCATCGTCAACCATGGTGGTGGCGCTCCTGCCAACGGTTGGGAGGGGATCATGATCGATAACGTGCAACTGCATTCAGGTGCCAACACGCCCAACCACGTCGTTCGCGTGTTGAACAATTTCACGACGCAACCGACATATCAGAACGGCTCTACAGGAGGCTGGCTGGACAATGTCAGCGCTCCGAACCAATGGCAGTGGGTTTCCAGCATGGGTGTGAACGGGCCCCAAACAGACGTCGACTCCTTTGAGGATCCACACATGATGCCGGAAGGCTGGGCCATCGACAACATCCGTGGTGTTGGATGGGCACACGGACTCCTCGGTAACACAACCTTGGGCCCTTCACAATGGCATTCTGGACAAAACGGCGTCGGCATCCAACTCAACGGGCAATACGCTGCCAATTCCTTTGCCCATCTCATCTCTCCAGAGTACGTGCTCCCTGACAATGTCACAGCTCAACTGTCCTTCCGTCACTGGATTTGTACCGAATCGGCATGGGACGGTGGAGCCGTTTCGATCTCAACCGATGGTGGATTGAACTGGTGGTACCTTCCAGCAGATGTAGGAGGCTTTCACGATCAAATTTCGAATGTCAACACGAATTCTCCGTTTTATGGAGAAGGATTGCTCGATGGATCCCAGGTAACAGGTGGCTGTGGAAGTGGAGCACCACGTCCGTTCGAGTTGAAGACGTCAGATATTTCCAACCTCTCAGGTCAATCGGTTCGCCTACGATTCTCGTTCTTCTCTGATCAATACGTCGAACGCGATGGGTGGTACATCGATGATGCCGGTATCGATGTAGCCTTGTTTGAAACAGAAGGCGACTGGATTTCGCCGAGTATTGTACCGCACCCAGTGTTTGGTTACGGCCATCTCGATGGGCTTGCTCACGAACCGGCCAATACATCGCTCCGGTTCAGCCTGATAGATGCCAATGGCAACATCATCCCAGAATACGAACAACGCATCATGCCGTTCTCAGTGGATTTGAATCCAGTAGAGCATCCTTCGATCCAAATCGTCGTTCACATGTCATCTGAGGACCCATTCCTGACACCTACCGTGGAGCGATTGGGACTTGGCGTTGTTCAGAGTTTCGGACGCTACCATCAGAAATACAACAGCGAAATGAGTGACTTTGAGGTGACGCAAGAAGGATTCCTCAAAGCAACAGTGGGAACAACAGTCGATTTTATTCATAATCCAGGTTGTATCTATGATGCAGTGAACATCCAGCAGATGGGTGGCAACGTGTCGCTGTATTCCTTCTCCTTCACGCGCAGTTCAAGCACGTATCTGCAAGGACCTTCAGTGAAACTCGAACAATTTACTGTCAATACCGAGAAGGAATTGTATGCACCATGGTCCTTTACACTGAGTACAGGAGACGAATTCAAGGCGCTTGTTGTTGAACCGCACTGCCTCGTACCACCACAGGGACCTCATGTTTTGATTGGTCAGAACCAACTCGAAGCTGTTTCTTGGCCACCGAGTGGCCATGATTCGAACTTTGGTGTTCAGATGATGTTCGATTCCATTGTGAACGGCTCGATCATCACCAATGCCACGGAACATGGCCATCTGTACGTCAACACCTCCAGTTCAACGAGTTATCAATTCCGACATCTCATCGCCTTACCAATGACAGAGTGGGGTATCCCCAACGTATGTCCATTGTTTGAAGGGTCGTTCACGCTGCAAGCACGTTCAGGGCCGCAGTCAACCGATGTGTATCTTGGAGCAGGTTCGCTCGCAACACTTCCTCCAAATTCAACGAGATACATTTCAATCGAAAACACATGCCCAGCCTTTGATCCCATCTCAACCGATGCTTCCAATGAATGGGGTTGGGGATATGCAGTCTACAACATTTCAACATCGCATCCAACCGAACTAGCAGCCTACGATGTCCTTGCCTTACCGAAGCGAGAGAAACTCACGTTCGGACTTGAGGAATCGCTTCTCAATGAAGCACTCAATGCATCCTACACCGGTGATGACAGAGCCTTGCTGGACTTGCCGTTCCGAATCCAGACGAATCAGGGGAGTGTTCGTGTTGACCTTGAGGTTGAAAGCCAGCCCGATCTTGTTGATTCGGTCATCGATGCTCCGAGTTCTCGCTGGTTACCCAACACATTGCGAAGCATTACAACATATCACGAACGTGTAATTCCAACGCATCCAACCATGGAAGCACCAGCTCTCGAACGCATCACCCTCGCCATCGGTTCAAGCGATGATGCTGTGTCAATTCGAATCAGTGCTGAAGTCGATCGACTCGATACAACACCTCGTTTCATTCAAACATCAGGAGCTGGCTATGCAACATTGCAACCAACATCCGGTGCTGTTTGCTCACAGAGCGAGTGTACGGTCACATGGGTGTTCAAGAGTACATGGTTGAATGATGACGTCGATGATCTGCATTGGTTCATCTCGTCCATTGATGAGAACGGTTTGGAGATGGGTCCACTCATCTACTCCGACAATACACCATACAACGATGTTGAGAACGATTTGGAAGCGTTCAATGTTGTTGCCTACGATAATCGTGGACGGCCTCTTCACGATTGGACCAATCCGTTGTGGCCCTTGCATGTCAACCCTGGAACCTCACTCACTGTTCAAGGGCAAGTTCGATTCCAAGGTATAGCAGATGCATGGGTCGGTGAAGACGAGGCTGAAGTCACCGTCGAAATCCATGCCATCCCTCCATTGAATCTCAACGGCCCAGATACGTGGGACGGTGACCCAATCGTTTGGTCCATCTCCAATGCAACGACCGTCGATGACCAGGGTCGGTTTGCGATTCCGTTGGCATTACCTGATGCTTCATCTCTACCGAGTGATACGCGACTTGAGGCACGAATTCTTCTCACTCGTTGTGGACCTTCTGGTCTTGAAACAATAACGTCGCTGGATCAGACAGCACAATCAACCTTCTTCGAAATGATGTACGACAAGAATCCTCCAGATGTCATCGGACTGGAGATTCTCGATCCAAGTGGATTGCAGCCCGCAGACAACCACGTTTGGCTTCCTGACCGAGATGTTCCGTTGCGATTGTATGTCGAAGATGCAGAAGGATTGGAATCACCCCTCACGATTTACACATGGTCCGAACATCAGGATGATGCGAACGACAATGGCATCATGGAAGAGAGTGAATATCAAACGATGAATGCCAATGTCAACCGTGGTGCTCTCCAAGCTGAGATTGACTTGCCACTGCTCGACGTTGACGCTATTCTGCATCCGGGCGAACAACAAGGCAGGTTGAGCATTGTCGTCGTGGGTGAAGACCTTGCAGGAAACGCCCTGCAATCGGGCGGTTCGTTCGGAGAGGACAACGACGTTGCAACCGTATTGGTTCAGCCTCGACAGGCCACGTTGCTCGACATGGACACGGTTACACTGGACACCATCAATGGAAACTTGTTCCCCGGACAAGAGCATCAATTCCAATTCGATCTTATCGATGGAAACGGAATTGAAAGCCTTGATTTCATCAAGATTGGTCTGATGAATTCCCTTCATGAAGACTGTTGGATCAACTATGCCCCACGTTTCGGAGACATCACGGCCGATGTGACCTGTTTTGTTGCACCACCGACCATTACGATAACCAAGGACGATTTGACAATGCGATACACCGTTGATGTTGCCTTCCAACTTCGTTGGGATACAATGCACCAATGGAGTGATGCAGCCTTTACGCCATCGATCAAAGTCATTGATGAGGCCCAAGATGTTGGTTTGGGTGGAACCTACCTCACTGTAGCCAACTGGTCAACACATACACGACTCGAGTTGCAGATTGATTCCATCATCGATCGAGTCGCACCGTTTGGTATTCTCGATGATGGTGTCCTTACCTTGCATCCGAACGATTTCGCTGATATTGACATCATCGTCGTTCATCATGAAACCGATGAACAGGCCTTGAACATCCCATTCGATACGCGCATGCATTACAATCTCTCCTCCTTCGGTATCCGTCATGCTGTGACAGCAGAAATCGTTGACAGTCAAGGACAGAGTCGTCATCGTTTGGTGGTCAATCAAACGACGTTACCTCAAGGTGAAGGCGAATTGAGCATTGAAATGACAGGAAGTGTGTTTGACGTTCAAAACGATATCATGATCGAGTTGCTGCTCGATTCTCAAGCTCCAACCGTGTCCCTCGAACCAGGTACGCTGACCAATTTGGATTCATTGCAAATCAACGACATTCCGGTCCAAATCTCCATTCAGGATGATTTCGGCGTTCCAAACGAAGGTGTAGAACTGCATTGGTGCTTCGTTCGTGGAGGCATTGTCGTGTCCGATTCCACCTCATCCATTCCGATGACGCACGTTGGGACGACGGGAAACATCGCTTCCTTCTCAACCACGCTCGACATCGAATCACAAGGTGTAGCCTTCGATAAGAGCGATCGACTCAGTGTTTGGTTTACGCACAATGATCGTGCTGGAAACCTTTTGTCAGGACAAGGTACAGCCTTGATGCCTTTGGACGTGTACATTGTTTGGATGGCATATGAACCAACCCCGACCTCCATCAATGCGGAACCGTATCGCCCTGTTCTTGGTGATATCATCACAATCGAATTCACGTTGGAAAATCTTGGATATCTCAACGGTTCGACCAATGTCACGCTCATGGATGCCGATGGACTGATCCTCGGAGATGGGATCTTCTTCCTCGAGCCGGATGAACAGAAGAGCGTGGTTTGGACCGTTGAAGCATGGACGACAGGCCGTCTTGGTATGGTCATTCAATTGGATGATGATCCATTGTTGATCCCGGTTCCGCTCGCTGATGTCCTGTACGAAGATGTTGATGCCAAATCCTCGAATTCTGAGCTTGGACTCAATGTACTGCTTGTCCTTCTCGCTGCTGGAGCTGTTGTCGCTTCGATCCTGATGCGACGTCAACGCATACAATTGCTCTACGATGAGTTCGAAGAGTACGAAGAAGAAGACCTTCCTCCACCACGACCGTCCGGTTTGGATGATGCTGACCAAGAGGAATAGTCAAGAAGAAGACCATCGAGGGGAGCCCAAGTGCCGGGGTTCCCGAGCGGTCAAAGGGGGTGGACTCAAGATCCTCTGCGTAATGCTTCGCAGGTTCGAATCCTGCCCCCGGCACCACGAATTCACAGATTCTCGAGTTCTTCCTGCGCATCGCTCGTCAACGATTGGAACACCAAACTTTCCGGGAATTCAATGGCGATCAATGCACGAATGGCATAGGATTCGGCCAGATTCTTTGGAGGTTCAGCAATCTTCACACGACCATTGGTGAGTGTAATTCGTGCTCCTGGTTGTGGAGCATCTGCCTTTGCTGGTAGCCAAATGCCAACACTGCCCAAGGAAGGATGTTCAGCGAGAATCAGTTGCTCTTCAGAGGCTTCACCTACAACATTGGAGATGTACAACGGGCGTTCATCATCAATCACGGTGCTCGCATCCTCCCATTCGTTTGAGAAGGCCAATTCAGCAGAGTCTTCCTGTCGCTTACTGATTTGTTCAACCACATCCTCAACTTGCTTTTCTTGCTCAACGGTTTGTTGATGAATTTGGTCAAGAATTTGTCGCAACCCTTCGATCTCGTTATCGTCTTCCATCGCTCGATGCGCGAGCAGAATCAATTCACCAAGCTCTTCGCTCATGTTTTGCTCAGCAGAAACACATTCCAAAGCTTCATCGAACAGTTCGATGGCAAAGTCAGGACGATTCAGCGCAAGGAACGATTCTCCAAGTTCGGTCAACGCTTGAGCAGCCATTGAAACATCATCACGAACCAAGGCTTGTGCATGCTTCAGGGATTCATCCGAAGATTCTCCAGCCATGTACAACGCCATGGCTTGAACGATGTGTTGTTTGAGTCTCATTGGCACACTGAGCGTGTTCAAGCCCAAGGAAGACGTTGACAAGCGAATGGCCTTCTCAACCTTGTTCGTCGAAAGAGCCAGGACGGCAAGGCGAGCGAGGATACGTGCCTCAATGGTGTCCTCATCGACGTGCGTAGCTTGAAACAATGCGGTGGAAAGGTGAAGATGTGAGCCAATCGCATCGCCTTTCATTCGTTTCATGATGGCAAGTGCCATTTCGGCACGAACGAGGATTCGAGAATGGAAACGATGTGCTACATCGACGAGTTCTCGGTCCAAAGGAGCCAAATCGATACCAGCATTTTCGAGACAATCAGCGATCATAGTTTGCGTTTCAACGATGATTTCATCGAGCGATTCGTTTGTGAGTTTCTGCTTCAGTTGAGCAACGTGTTGCTCCAATCCCATCATGGTTTGACAACTTGGCTTCAATGGTGTGAGTTTCTTTCGAAGGTTTGTCTTGATGTCTTCTCCGTTCATCATGCGATGCAGTTGGTTGAGAAGGTTCACGTTCGAACCTTCATTACCCTGAACTGGTTTCGAAACGGGTTTGGCTTGTGGATTGGACAACAGCGAGTCGACCATCCACGTGATCTTGGCTTGAACGTCGTATTCGTTGCGTCGACTGATCGCATACTGCATTTCTGCAGCGCGTATACGACGACCAAGACGACGCAACTCGGAAGCATGCTTCCCTTTGGCTTTGGTTGAGAGTCGCTCAAAGAAGGTCGAAGGAGGACACACTTCGCTTGCAAGTTGGTGTTCTTCTGTAGCCTTGGCCATCTTGAAATCGTCCGTCACGAGAATCACGTGATGGCCATTGCGTTGCAAATCGTGTGAAAGAACCATCAGCGAGAGGTCAACGTCTTGTGGAGAAGCTCGTTCTCCAATCTTTGCTCCCAAACCACGAATTTGGTCATCTGAAACTTCGTGTGTGGTCAACATCGGTTTGATGTGATTCAACAGGTTTGGCTTTTGTTTCCATCGTTGATAGCGAACGTTCTGGATTTCACCATGAACGCCTTTGGTGACGTGCATCGTTTTCAGAGCAGACTTGAGATCGTCGAGAATGCTTGCCGATGCCATTCCTCCCATGTGAATGAAGCAATTGGAATCGACAACGTAGGTGACCATGCTTGAACCAGTTCAATCCGCATCATAATTCTTGAGCCGAATGGACGGCAAGAATTGCATCGACAAGAGGGGCAATGGTAGCACTGTTCGGATAGGGTGAAACAACGTCTGCAGCATCTCGAACATCTGCGAATGGCGTCCCAACTGCAACCGACCATCCCGACATGGCAAACATCGAGAGATCGTTTGGAGCATCACCAACGGAGAGTAATTCGGATGCTTCGATACCCATTCGCTGGAGAATCATTTCCAAGCCACTGCCTTTGGAAAGGTGTGGTTCCATCAAGTGAATTGCAAAACCGGTTCGTACAACGTCAAGATTGGACCAATCGCTTTCCTCAATGGATGATGTGACCAACCGAAGATCCTCATCTTTGAACAGACACCATTCGCTCTCTCTCCAAGCGTTGGTTTGAATGCCTCTCGCATCGATTTCGGAATGTTGCGATTGAAGCCATTCTGCAGCTTTCTTTGCTTCCTCCCCGGATGCTCGAACCAAGGGTTCATCCCAATCTGGATGCCACACTACGCCTCCGTTTTCACAACACATTGGGCCACTGAGTCCGATAAATCGCCACAGTCCATACGTGATGGCACGGACGTTCCCAGTTGCAAGGATGACAGGAATGCCAGCATCCTCCAGTTGTCGTAACGCTTCAACTGCATGCATGTCCAAGCGCTTGTTTTCGTCGGTTAGCGTCCCATCAATGTCGAAAGCGACGACACGAGGACACCAACCCGGTGGGAGCCACTCCATGTTGCAACCAAGGCCTCATGTCTCAAGAAGATTCTCACCATGTGACAAATCACGATATCACAGCCTTAATCAAACAGGAATTCAGCAGTATTCTCATGGGGGGAGACAGTGAGGACGTATTTTTCTCGCTGGAGGATGAAGAACCTCAAGCCAACGGTGAAAAAATAGTTCCACCACCATCAGAAGAGGTTCCCGAGTCTGTTGTGGTTCTCGATTCCGAAATTGTTGAACAAGCGACCGGTTGTTACAGGGTTGAATGGCCCCTAGTTGGTATGGACTGTCCGGATTGTGCCGGTAAAGCCATGACTGCGCTTCGAATTCTTCCACAGGTAAAATCACCAGCCGTTTCCGCAACACGGGGCGATGTGAAACTTGAACTC
>CALDQY010000284.1 GCA_937911445.1 uncultured Rhodobiaceae bacterium
ATACTTGTAATCGTTGTATCTCTGACGATTGAGTTTCTTGACCTTTGGCTGTCGTCCACCACCTGTGTCGTCATGTTTGGATTTTCGACGACGTCGGTGCTCCCGTTTTTTGGGCGTCTTAGTGACAATTTGTTTGAAGACGTTCTTCGTTTGAGTCGTCTCTTCGGCATGGGATTCATCGATGGTATCTGGCGTTACAATCTCCGTTGACATCTCTTGTTCGGATTCAACAGCCACTTCGACTGTGATTTGTGGTTCTGGTTCGGAAATCGGAATTTCTGGTTCAAGAATAGACTCGGTCTTCTTTACAGACTCTTGGGATTGCTTTCGTAGTTCTGCTAAGCGATCGGCTCGAGATATTTGTTGAACGGTTTGTGTATCTGTTGTAGCATTAAGTGCACTTGCCTGAACGGCTGGTTTTTGCGCAGTAGGAGCGGTTGGTGCTGGCTGTGCACCGAGTCTCTTTCGAGCTTCCTCCTGTTTCTTGCGGAAGTCGCTCGCATCGACGGGTTGCCTAGATTCCCCGCGATTTTGACTTGTCGAACCTGGTGAGTTGGATTGACTACGTTCATTCCTCTTCTTTTGGCGAACTTGATTCGCATTAGCAGCAAATGGATTGAAAGGCTCATCCGGTTTTCTGCGTCGGTCTCGAATTATAAATCCCCCAATATTCAATTCTCTCGGTCGACTCGTTAAAAACAATCCGCTAACAATGCCTAACTCCAGTTGACAATCGTATCATCCGTTCGCATGTACTGATCGATACCACTCGATTCAAATGGTGTTTTCCGACCAGTCTTTAATTCGATGTAACCAAGAAGACCAATCATGGTGCCATTGTCGATGCAATACATCCTCGGCGGCGCATGAGAGGTTGATTCACGTTCGTGAGCCATGAGAGTTGACATCTCTCTCAGTCTATTGTTGCATGCAACTCCTCCGCCAAGTAAAACTTCTTTTTTGCCACTGTGCGCGAGGGCTCGTTCTGCAACTTCGATGCACGCTGCGAAGGCATGTTCCTGAAGAGACCAACAGACTGCGCCGAGCGGATGTCCTTTCTCAATGAGACGCTGGGCAGCGGTTAGAATTCCAGAAAATGCAAGATCCATGCCGCGAACAGGATATGGTAATTCAAGTCCTTCGAGAGACGCATCAGGGTGCTCATCGATGTACTCCTTGGCTAACTTTTCAATAACCGGTCCACCCGGGAAAGGAATTCCTTGTTGACGAGCAAACTTGTCCAACATATTACCTATACCGATATCAAGTGTTTCTCCTAGAACACGATACTTACCTTGCAATTTTGCGATAACTTGTGTGTTGCCCCCACTGACATACAACAGGACGGGATCATCGCAATCACATTGTTGGCGTCCAATCTCGATGTGTGCGACACAATGATTGACGCCGATGAGTGGCACATCCAATTTGCTTGAGAGTGTTCGAGCGACGGATGCACCAATACGCAGACAGGGCCCCAGTCCTGGGCCTTGAGAATAAGCAATGGCTCCAATATCATTCGATGTCAAGTCCTGTGATTCTAAGACACGTGTAAACAAGTCGGCTGCATAATCACGATGATGATCAGCCGCCTCTCGTGGGTGGATACCTCCCTCAAGGGGTTTGATGGTGTCTCCAACTGAAGGATAGGGAATACCATTCGGGTCCACGAGACCGAATGAGAATGTATGCGCTGTGGACTCAATTCCGATGGTCCATTTGCCTTCGTCCATGGACCACCCTGTATGCGATTGTTCTTCAACTCTCACCTATTCCCTCAACCATGCGAACCATCTTTCACAATATTGGTTCGCTGCAAACGATGAATGATAATTCATCAATAACTATTGGAAAATCTATTGTTGTAAAAGACAATCGAATAGAATCAATAGTAGAATCAATCGAGGAGTTTGAATCATCAGACGCAAAGTTGGTCGATGTTGGTGGCAGGGCGATTGTACCTGGCTTTATCGATGCCCATAATCACTTGATATGGGCGGGCGACCGATTTAACGAACACAACTTGAGAATGCAGGGGCACTCCTATTCAGAAATTGCAGGTATGGGTGGAGGTATTATGCAAACTGTTACCTCGACTCGCGGAAGGAGTGACAAAGAATTGTTGTCTATCGGTAGAACACGTTTATCGGAAGCATTGCGTAATGGCACAACTTTCGTTGAAGCAAAATCTGGATATGGGCTGTCAACAGAACATGAATTGCGTCTTCTGAGTGTTGTCAATCAGCTCAAATCCGAAAAGAATCTACCATCAATTCACTCAACATGGATGGGCGCTCATGCTGTTACACCGGATCAAACCTACGAGTCTTACACAGAAGAAATCCTGTCCGAGCAATTACCTGCAGTTTTGGATTCTAGGTTAGCAGAATCCGCAGACGTATTTTGCGAACCTGGGTGGTTTTCAATTGAACAGTCTGAAGACATACTTCGCGCCTCACGTCGAGGTGGTCTTGATTTGCGGATGCACGTGGACGAATTCGTTGATGGAGGAGGTGGAGAGCTTGCTGCTGAGTTGAATGTCATGACTGCAGATCATGCGCATCACACTCCAATGGAAGTGCGAATTGCAATGAAAGAAGCAGGCGTTATCACTGGTTTCCTGCCCGGAACCCCTTACTTCAACGGTGACCAATGGCCTGACTTTAATGCGGTGCAAGAAATGGCCATCCCGTTTTCGATGGCTACGGATTTCAATCCTAACTGCTATACCAATAGTATTCCATTCATCGGCTCGTTGGCAGTTCAACGAAACGGAATGTCTCCTTACGATGCATTGTACTGTGTAACCCGACATGCTGCTCTTTCGACTCCTCGATCCGATAGAATTGAACATGGTGTCATCAAAGAAGGAGCCATCGCTAACTTCAACATTCTCAAGAGCCGCCACTGGGAAAGTTGGTGCATGTCTCCTTCAAATTCTCCGGTGCACTCAATCTGCCTCGAAGGAGAGTACATTGAATTTTAGTAAATAGTCTAGAATGAGGAATATAATACACTCAATTTTCAAATAAATATTAGGTGAATATCATGGCTTGGCTAGAAACGGTCGTTTGTTCGTCACACAAAAAAGTCGATGCACGATTTTTGAGAATCCTCAATGCTCACCAGGAAATGAAACGCAGGCAAGATGGTTGCTTGTTGGCATGGGCAGCTAAATCCGTTGATGGCCAACCACTCTTCCTTGTGCAGACATTGTATAGTTCGAGGAAGCACATGAAGAAGATATCAACAATTGTTAGTGAGAAACTTGATCCGGAACATGGTCCACTCGAATCGTTCATGAGTGGCCCTCCTCTTGTAGGAATATTCGAAGTTGATGAAGTACAATTTCTAAATCAATTTAAATTGGACGAAAAACAATGATGCAATGCGTCGTATA
>CALDQY010000285.1 GCA_937911445.1 uncultured Rhodobiaceae bacterium
ACAACAGGCCATGAAGCAATCTTTGCACGCTCTTGGAGGCCTTCCTGAATTCGACGAATTCGATCAAAGCCTGCTAGATAACGATCGGCTCGACGGTAGGAATGCGCATCTCGAGATTTGAGCATCTCCCGATGCTTTTCTTCGGTTTCAACCTGCATGAGCAAACCAACAGCAATGCCACCGCCTTCTCGCCAAGCACGTAGCAAACGATCACTGGGAACAATGTGAACGCCTTCAATCAAGAGGTCAATCCCTTCACGACGAGCCCGCTCAATGGTCGCAGTAATTCCCGGTTCAACCGATTCACACGTTCGTTGCCAATCGATGACGGGCTCTCCATTTTCTCCACGAGAAAAGGACGATCGGTGCAAGGCAGAATCTTCATCCACATCGATGCACGTACGCATGATTTCTCGAATCGCATCCGTTGAAAGAATACGAGAGAAGCCAGATGCAGCAGCAATCTCACGAGCAGCTGTCGATTTACCAACACCCGTCGCACCAGCAAGAATCAGCAAACGAGGTGCGACTTGACTCATGGCCTTTGCAGATTCTGCTGCAAGACCAACACGCTCGACCATGGTGCTTGTTGAAGCATGCACCTCATGAGTCTATTGGGTATTAACCAACGATTGAATCGTTCTTTCCAACCAAAAGAATCCACCGAATCGCTCATGAGTCTCATCGATGTGGAAAGAACATGGACGAGAAGCAGATGTACATTGATGGCCAATGGTGCGCATCATCGGATAACAACACACACAATGTTCTGAACCCAGCAACGGGCGAAACGATCGCAACAACACCGAAAGCAACCATTGCCGATGTCAACCGCTGTGTTGCTGCATCAAAAGCAGCCTTTGCCGACAAGAGTTGGAGTGCCATGGATCCAGCAGAACGTGGTCGAATGCTCAACCGTATGGCACAAGCAACCTACGCCAACGCAAAGGCACTTGCAGCCATTGAAAGCAGCAACAACGGCAAAACGTTCCGTGAAGCATTGTCTGAAATCCGCTATGGAGCATGGACCTTCGAATACTTCGCAGG
>CALDQY010000286.1 GCA_937911445.1 uncultured Rhodobiaceae bacterium
CAAGATTCCAGCCAGCATCATCCATACCAGATGCCCAACAATCCAGGCTTGCTTGTGATCCGAGCAGGGATGGTTGTCCAGATTCGGAGAAATTGAACCGGAACGAGAACAATGTGCGTCCATCGAACACATCCATTGGTTCTCGTACAAGTGTAATCGGTTCCCACTCAATGGTTGTCGAGCGGACTTGACAGGTCATTGCAAGACCTTTTGTCCACGATTGTGGTTCCTCAACGTTGGCTCCAATGTCGACTTGACGTAGGTCGAATCGTGAGATTTGGTTGAAGGTTGATGTGAGCAGCAAAGGTGCATCACCATCGATGATGAGGTCGGGAAATTCTGTCTCATAGAATCGATCGTATTCGATTGGATCCCATACTTCAAGTTCAGCATCGAATATTTTTCCACTCGATTCGGGAACACTGAACGTTGTTGTGAAGGTCCCGTTTTCAACAATCACAGTTTGGCCTCCTACCCAGTTTGATGCCTGGAACTGTCCATTCCAGCGCAAGGCTACAGTGCCTGTGTAGGCCTCTCCACTTGTCGTGTGTTCGACGCTTCCAGTGACTTGAATCACGTCGTTGGTCTGTAAAGCAGCGTTCATCGAAAGCGGACCTGCAGTTATCGAGGCAACATCGCCAGAAATGTCTTCCAAGGATTCGATTGCCACAGTAAGATCACGCTCGAAGGTCCATGCACTGTTTTCGTCATAGAACGTGAATCCGTCTTCATCATAGGTGCGTACTTGGAGTGTACCGATGTTGATGCCAGTGGATTTCATTTGCCACATGACTTCAAAGTCAAAGGCGATATGGAGTTCATCCCCAACGATGGTTCCTTGGCATGCATCGGTAGCAAACAATCGTCCATCAATGGCAGAACAGCCCTCATTGCTGCGATAAAGCAGGCCGAGGTCATCGTCCCCACCCAATGTGATGCGTACGGTATTGATGTCGCCGAGGCTGTTGTCATCGCGAACAACGACGTCCCAACCACTCACCTTTGTTGGCTGCAAACGTTGAGCAACCCCGCTCTCCGTCGGATAGCGTTCTTCGACTGAAACGATGGTTGACTTTGTCGGGAGTCGACTTGTCCAGTACAGGTGGCCTTGTCCAAGCCCATCGGTGAGAATGCTGCGGCCATCACGATCGGTGCCTTCAAGGAAGACATTCACGGCATCGCCTTCTGCGTTCCCAGATTCATTGAGATAAAACATGAATTGCCAAGATGTATCGATGTTAATGGCCTCGTGTTCAACAAGAACTCGCTCATTTGTCTCGGCGAGACCATTGGCGTTCGCATCATGGATTCCCTCGAGCCAAACATAGGATTGAATGCTGTCCTGTGCAAACCCAACAGCATCGTAGACATTCAAGGTCACTGTGCGATTTTGGTTAACATTGAGATATGCATCAACAAGTGGTGAGGTTGTCATCACGAC
>CALDQY010000287.1 GCA_937911445.1 uncultured Rhodobiaceae bacterium
TCGTCCGTTCTTTCGAAGTTGGGCGAGGATTGCACGATCAATTTCTGCGATTCGGGGCATGGCCAACCCTCCACATATCGGTATATCAAACCTTTTCCTTCCCTATTCTGTCAATTTAACTGAATTATACGTCATTATTCCGGTAATTCTTTGCTTGACAATGAATGAATTAACTTAACGCCCCCCACACAAATCTGCCCCGTTGAATTCAAAGAGCGCCTTCGTTTGGAAGGAATGAGAGACATGTCGGAATTCATTTCAGGTTTGGATGCTCGTATGGTATTGGATAGCCGAGGCAACCCTACCATCGAAGTTGATTGTTATGTTGATGGGCGTCTTGCAGGTCGAGCAATGGTGCCATCTGGGGCATCAACTGGACAACATGAAGCGCTTGAAATGCGAGATGGTGATCAAAACAAGTGGTTGGGAAAAGGCGTCGATACAGCCGTTGACAACGTCCGACAATCGATTTCTGAGGTTCTTGTTGGAATGCCCGTCGATCAGCAGAGGTTGATTGATGAGGCCATGATCGAACTTGATGGAACGCAAAACAAATCCAATCTTGGCGCCAATGCCATGCTTGGGGCATCACTTGCCTGCCTCCATGCTGGAGCAGCCTCCCATGAACTCCCCCTGTGGAAATACATCGGTGGTGTAGCAGGTGGACAAATGCCTGTTCCCATGCTCAACATTCTCAATGGCGGCGCACACGCAGCATCAAACGTCGATGTCCAGGAATTTATGGTCATGCCTCACGGCTTTGACTCATTCAAAGAAGGTCTAAGGGCTGGTGTGGAGATCTATCACCAACTCAAGCATGAACTCAAGAACGATGGATTGCTTGGTGGTGTCGGTGATGAAGGAGGCTTTGCGCCCAATCTTGCGGCCAATGAAGATGGCCTGAAATACATGGTACGTGCTATCGAAGGAGCGGGTTATTCAACAGACGATATCGGTATTGCTCTCGATGTTGCAGCTACGGAATTTGAGAAATCCGATGGATATCACATGGACGGCAAAGTTCTCTCATCGGACCAGATGGTCGATATGTACAGTGAATGGCTTGACGCGTACCCAATTCTGTCCATTGAGGATGGTTTAGGTGAAAACGACTGGACCGGTTGGACGGCAATGACCAAGCGAGAGGGCCACCGAGTCCAGATTGTTGGAGACGATCTCTTTGTCACTCAATCCGAGCGATTGGCACAAGGTATTGACATTGGTGCAGCCAATGCCATGCTGGTAAAGGTCAATCAAGTCGGAACAGTAACAGAAACACTCGAGGCCATGGACCTTGCAACCACCAACGGCTATCGCAATGTTGTCTCTCATCGAAGTGGTGAAACAGAGGATACGACCATTGCAGATCTTGCGGTAGGTACACGAGCTGGACAAATCAAAACTGGAGCACCAGCACGTTCTGATAGAGTGTCAAAATACAACCAATTGCTTCGAATCTCGGAGGACGTCGAAGATTATCGCTCCCCATTCTAGTTTTTGCGAATGGATACAGTGGGTTATAAGATAGGCTACTGGCCATGAGTCATGCGCAAATCAACCGTGTATACCCTCGTAGCCTGCCTCCTTCTAGCCGCACTACCATACTCTGTTTCGGCAGATGCAACAGAAGATATTCCCGCAAATGCTCAAGCAACCGGCGTTCATGATTCGTTGGTTGCGGCTTTGTCGCATGTTGACCTCGTGACCACACTCCAAGGTGATGGACCATTCACGGTCTTTGCTCCTACAGACCAAGCATTTGCAGACGCTGGAATTGATCTTGACACCTTTGATACACCGGAAGAAAACGAGACCCTCGTTGACATCCTTCTCTATCACGTCTACAGTGGAAACGTCTCTTCATCCGAGGTTACAGACGGACTCTCGGTCGAAATGATGAACGGAGATTCCGTTTCTTTCACTGTTGCAGATGGAGTCGTAATGATTGGGGAAGCCACCGTAACAACGGCAGACGTTAACGCAAGCAACGGCATTATCCACGTCATCGACAAGGTCTTGATGCCACCTGCAGATGGCCCATTCGATGGAATTGACTGCGCCGTCACTGTTGGACTAACCTCAGACGGATATGGATTCACACCATCCATAATCAACATCGACGTTGGCCAAACCGTTTGCTGGTCATGGACTGAAGCTGGTATGGCTCACAACGTCAAACAAGTGGATGGCTTCCAATCGAGCACATATGTTGCTGGCGGAGTCACCTCTGGTGCTCCGGCAACTACCGTTGCTTTCCACCACACGTTTACTGAGAATCAGACATTCTACTATGCGTGCGAGCCGCATGTTAGCATGAAGATGCACGGAGAAATCGTCGTCGGCGATGGCGGCGTTGACTCCTCTTCCGACACAGAAGAAACCGAAGACGCACCAGGTTTCGTTGCTTCAACCATGGTTGTTGCAATTCTTGGAGCTGTCCTCTTCTTGGGACGTCGACGCAGTTTCTGATTTCTTTAGTAACCAAAAACGCACAGATTGTGGCTTCCATCCGTGGTTGCGGTTGATGGAGACGAACCAACAACAGTGAAAACTGAGAATGCCGAGCGGCAGAACGACAGCCAGGGGATAACATGCTACGACACCTACCGCCGATTGCGTCTGTGTTGGTTCTGCTCCTCCTCGCAAGACAAATCTACCCCTATTCGTCGTTCAACACACCGACGGTCGATGGTGGCTTTGAGATTGAGGTAATCGCTAAGAATCTTGGAGGCCCAACATGCCTAGAGTGGTTCAATTCTTCAACGCTCGTCGTATGTGACAGGGACGATGGAGAGATTTACGTTCTTGACGACAATATGGATCGTACAACATTGATCTCAGGACTTGATCGCCCACATGACATTGCTATCACAGAAGCGAATATTTACGTGAGTGAAGCTGGAAAACTAAGTCGATACACACATGATAGCCAACTTGGAAAAATCGCAAACAGGACTGTACTTGTTTCAGGAATCCCAATCGGAAATGGAGGCCATCAGACCAATGCAGTCAACATTCTTCCAAATGGGACTCTTATTTGGCACAGCGGATCAACATGCAACGTTTGTGATGAGGATGATCAACGTAATGCAGCCCTATTGTGGGTAAACGGCTCAACCGGCGACCATGGAGTACTTGCAAGTGGTGTCCGAAACTCATTCGATGGCGTATGGGTTCCGGGTATCGGCTATGTTTTCACAGATAACGGGCGTGATTGGGATGGAGATCACCCTGACGAGGAACTGAATTTGCTCGTTGATGGCGGTGATTACGGCTGGCCAAATGACAATCCATCAAATCCTCGTCCAAAGGGAAGCATTGCACCGATTGCAACATGGAAGCCACACTCGTCGATGAATGGTGTAGCACTCAGGCCATCCAACTCTCCTTTACCTGGAGGCGATACTACAGTGTATGCAACGGTTTACGGGTCGTGGAATTCGATTATCCCGCAAGGGCAAGAAATCGTTCGTATCGACCTCAACTCTACCAATGGAGAAGTAATTGGGACAACGACAGTGTTTGCCGAAGATCTCGGCACTCCTCTTCCAATTGCATTTCATCCTAATGGCGACCTCTACTTTGCAGTGTTCGGCTCGAATGGTAAACTGTACAAAATAAGTGCAGATATTTGAGTTGAATATGAATATATGCAAATCAAATAATCGATGAGAGCCATTGCTTCAACCGTTCAATACCTTGGTGAATGTTCTCGAGCGATGTGGCATATGAAAGTCGAATCAAACCTTCTCCACCTTTCATTAGTGAACCAGGTATCAACTGGACTCGTGCTTCTGAGAGGGCACGATCGGCGAATTCAATATCGGTCATGCCCGTCCCAGTAATATCTGCAAGGATGTAGAAAGCTCCCTCTGGTTCAGGTGCTGTAACGCCCGGCAGACTGTTGAGGCCTTCATGCATGACCATTCGTCGATTTGCAAACGATTTCGCCATTTCCTCAGTCTCATCTTTGAGCTCGAGCGCAACTTCTCCCGCAGGCATAAGGAAGGTTGGAATGTGTGTAGCAGCCGATGTCTGGCACGTCTTGACAGCTTCCATGAACTCTGATGGGCCAGTTATCCAGCCCATACGCCAACCTGTCATAGCCCATCCTTTCGACCATCCACCAATGGTGATGGTTCGGTTCTCTCCTCCAGGGAAATTGATTGGCGACGTGTAATCATGATTTGTCCAAACAAGTGTCGAATAAATCATATCATCAACAATCCACAAATCGTGTTTTTCAGCAAACGCTGCAATTTTTTCAATCTCTTCTGGCGTGTATACAGCGCCAGTAGGATTGTTTGGAGAATTCAACATGATCGCTTTCGTCCGTTTGGTTACACTTGCTTCAAGCGCTTCAAAGTCAGGGTGATACGATGGTCGAGAAACCGGTACGTGAACAGGAACGCCTCCAAAAATTCGAATCATTCCATCGTAGGAAGGCCATGCAGGAGCCAATAGAAGCACCTCATCTCCAGGGGTTACTGCTGTCATGAGTGCATACAGCAAAGCTTGCTTACAGCCAGGCGCGATTACAACATCGTCTGGATTGGAATCGATTCCTAGTGTGCCAAGATGTTTCGTAACGGCTTCGCACAGAGAGACACTCCCTTGTGATCGTGTGTATGCCGTTTCGCCTCGTTGGAGGGCATCGATGGCAGATTGTACAACCGTCTCTGGTGTGTCAAAGTCTGGCTGACCGACCGTGAAACGTACAACATCGGGAGAAGGAGGTGCGAGATAGGCAGCAAAACCACGACCAATGAGAGAGAAAGCAGGACTAATTTCAGGCATTGTTCCACCGTTCTAGTTCGTTGCGAATCGTCAATTCTTCTTCAAGACTTTCCAATTGTTTGTGGTTTGACTGGATTTTTGGAGCACGGACTGGGATTCGAACCCAGGTAAGAGGATTTGCAATCCCCGGCATGGCCAAGCTTTGCTATCCGTGCGGTAATATTCCGACCAAGATGTTGTATTTCAACGCGCCTCATCAATCAGTCTTATGTCAAACGGGCGCTAGGGAGCAACATGCTTCACTTGGCAGGGCCAAAATGGGAACCAACGGCAGGATACTACGACTGCCGCTACGCAGTCCTTCGTCAACCACTGGGATTTGAACGAGGTGCTGAGGTTCTCAACGATGATACAGAAGCCATTCACGCGTACATCGAATTCGATAAAAAAATTGTCGCTGTTGGGCGAAGCCACCTTATCCCAGCCAGCAGCAACGGATCGCAATCCGACTTCCCTGGGCAATCAGGCCCCAAGACACCACCATTTTCTGCACTTGATGCAAGCAATAGGCCAGCCATACAAATCAGACAAATGGGGACGCTTGAAGCACATCGGAGAAAAGGCCTCGCAGCCGTTGTACTCGAAGCACTCGAGAAGGCATCTGTTCAACAATTTGAGGCAGTATGCGGTTTTTTACAAGCACGCGAAGCTGCCATACCGTTCTATCAATCCCAAGGTTGGGAGGTTGTCGATGAGCCGTATTCAATACCAAACGTAGGCCCTCACCGTTCCATGATGAAGCGATTTTGATCGTATCACCTTTACAAACGGTGGACAGCATCTAAGTTTGATGGGTGTAAACCATGAAGCAAACAATGGAAACAAACAAGAACGATTCTTATTATATGAAAAACAAGGAGACTGAACTGATGGAAATGAACGCTGAGGCCCTTTCCACGAAAAAGAAAAACGAACGGTTTCTTGAAGCGCTCAAAACATTGAGCGATCAGGACCCCCAATCGTTCTCAGAGATTGCCCCGGAACTTCTCCAACGCTGTGCATACTATTGGAGGGGCTCTGATCCTTTCTTTTCAACCAAATTAAATTCCTGGCTTTCCTACGATATGATGTGGAAACCATTTGGAGAAATCATTCCAGACGATGCCAATTTTTCAAAACGCATAGAATCTGATGCATTCGACATAAAAATGTACAGTGGCTCCACAAAAGCCCTTTTGGAATCGTTACAAAATCGCTTTCCCGACGATTTCAACCAATGGGATGCATCAATTCGTAATCAATTCATTATTCTCGGGATGATCGCCATGGGTCGGGAAAAAGGAGAGTATCAAGGTGCACTTGTACACAGGCTTGGTTTGGGTTCTGGAGATGTACGCATCAAGGGATCGAATGTTATTCGAGCAGCCAAAATTGCTCTTGCACGTCTGGCAAAGGACAACGGCGCCGATCTCTTCTCACCTGCATCTGGCCATGGTGTTGAAAGGGTTCACAAAATTTCGAGCGCCAAGCTAGCAGAAACGATCGAACGCTTTGTCCTCTCTCATTCTGCCTCGGTCCTCTTACCGCCGCCTCGTAGTCTTTGACGTCTCAAGGCGTTGGTTTCATATAGTCTCGGACTTTTGTTGGTTGTAGAGGGAACGTTGGGTTCCCTAAGAACACCCCCGTGAAAAGCGATGAATTTGGAGGAAAAAGTCAACCAATCTGACAGAACAATTTCGATGCATAGCGCCGTAATCAAAGGGCGTCAGCAAGACTCCGATGTTGTTCATAACCCTCTCCCATCAACACAAGCAGAGCGCATGCTCTGCATCTCTCCCGAGATTGAATGTACCATTCAAGGTACCTTTGGTTCGGAAAGAGAGAACAGTGGGTTCTCTGTGTAAACACAACAAAACAAAAATTGGAAGTGAAGAAAAATGAACACGAATACGAAGACAAAGACAATGAGCATGCTTTTGGCTTTCCTTCTCGCTCTATCGGCAGCCTCTGCTGTAAGCGGTGATGGATCTGACCCTCTGGACCCCAACGATGGCGGTGCAGATTGGGACGGCGATGGTCTAACCAACGCTGAAGAACAAGCTGAAGGTACGAACATGAACAACGCAGACAGCGATGGCGACGGTCTGCCTGACGGTTGGGAGGTTGCCAATGGCCTCAACCCAACCAACGGCGGTGACGGCAATGCGGACTCTGACAACGATGGTCTAACCAACGCACAAGAGTACCAAATGGGTACTAACCCAAACAATGCTGACACCGACGGCGACGGCAAGAACGACAACGTCGATTCGTTCCCAACCGATCCGAACGATGGTGAGTACTCCGACTCCGACGGTGACGGTATCCCAGACGCATACGACCCAGACTTCCAGGAGTCACAGGCGGGCGCTGGTGATGGCGGCACTGAAGGCGGTGGCGAATCCAGCGATCAAGGTCAGGGACAGGGTCAAGGACAAGGTCAGGGACAAGGTCAAGGACAGGGTCAAGGACAGGGTCAGGGACAAGGTCAAGGACAAGGTCAGGGACAAGGTCAAGGACAGGGTCAAGGACAGGGTCA
>CALDQY010000288.1 GCA_937911445.1 uncultured Rhodobiaceae bacterium
ACATCAGCCCCTATGCAAATGAGGTTCGCAACGGAATCGATGACAACTGCAACGGAGAGATTGACGAAGGCTTACCAGACATCAATCCTCAGATATTGATTGTTTCTTATTCAAGCCAAACCGTAGAAGTCAACAGAAACATTGTCATCACTGTCTATGCCAATGCAGACACCGAAAGCATTGTGTTTGACTTCGAAGATTCCCTCCTAACTGAGTTTTCAATCAACCAAGCAACCGTCGTAGCCTCATCGCCGGGAATCTATAGAGGCGAAGTATGTGCGGTAACGGAGGGCCTATTCAATTGTGAATCAATCGTTGTCGAATTCACAACAGTTCAGGAGATTGAAGTCGATCCCACGATCAAATCAGAACCAGAGGAACGATCGACATATGTATCCCAACTCAGTGAAAACATCGTAACAATTGTTGTGCTGAGCATCGTTGTTCTCCTTGTAACCATCCTAGGTTGGAAGCGGCCCAAAGCTCCAGTCAAATGGGAACAGCCAGTCACGTATGACAACACTGTTCCTGCTGCACCCGACCTATCCATTTGGTTGAAGTAGATTCGACCATCGAAGATCAGTCCGAACAATCTTCTCCAGGGTACCCCATACAAACATCACAGAACATGTCCTGTAAGAGATATTCTACAAACAAGAACAGGAATACTATTGTAACGACAAAGTGAATCAGGGTCCATACAAAGACATCTTTCGAATCAAATTCGGAATTCGCAAAAGAGATCAGCAAGATGAACAAATTGATTGGTATTCCGAGCATACCCATCCAAAACATGAATTGTCCCAGCATTTCGAACAGATTGTCATCATCGCAGGTTTGAGGACCAGAGACGTATCCGATGAATGAGAAGATCGCACCGATGACAGCCATTGCAATGAGGAGTTGGCAAAAGCCCCTGAATTGGAGATTTGCATCGGAAACCAATGGTTGCACAACCTCATTCGAGTTGCTATCATCATCCTCTTCTATGGTGGAAGAATCCACATCTTCATGATCGAGGTATCTTTTTTTCCATCGCTTCATGGCAGGTGATTTGGGTTGAAATCCCTCTGGAGCATCCGTAGAATCGTCCGATTCTGCTTGGTCTTCAGCCATTGCTTTCTGCTAAGAATTTGAAACAATAAAGCATTCGCCGACCTAATACGGAACTGTTCCATATGCTTCGTAGCCACAACAGTTCGCTTCGAAGATCTTCCAACCGATGTAAACTGTGAGAGCAATGAGCAAGATGTACATCAGAATCTTACGTTTCCTAACAGATGGGTCCTCTTCTGAAACGACCGAATTGATCATGAGAACAGGAACGACTACGACGATGCTACAACAGATGAGTCCGGGATTTGTGAACAAAAATATGAGATTGATGAACAAGAAAAACGACAAAATTCCATCTGGCAATCCGCCCTGTGATGATGAACTCACAGGGATCCTTCTGCTATCCTCTTCCTGTTCCCAAAAGGCACTCTGCTCAGTCTCTTTTCGAAGTGGAGGTGGAGGGTCAAGTTTCTTCAACGTTCCACGACCAAGACAAACACGATTTGACCATGTCGGTTATTTCACTTCGATAAGAGCGGTAGGAAGGCGTTAGCAGCCTTCTCACAAGCATTTGCAACATCATCGAGTCGCTGAAGGACACGATACATGTGCATGGCTGCCAGCGGTTGATCTTCACCGTTTGTGAACACGAATGCAGCAGCTTCTGCTTCAATCATATCGGCCTCATGCTCCTTGAGATTGACTTCACGGATGAGTTCCATGACCTTGTCAGCGCCAGCCTTCGTTCGTCCACTGATGTGGTAGTCACGCAATGCTTCAATCAAATCCTCATAGGTTGCTACCGTTTCTGCAACAGCCTTTGCCATCTTTGCAAGGTGTTCTCGAGCTTCATCATTCTCCATGAGTGGGCGGAAGGACAACTGTTCTGCAACATTCTGTGCATAGTCTGCAATACGATCTTGTCGGCTGACCATGTGGAGGAAGGACTTGGAATCGGCAGCAATGCCGAATCGTAGGTCTTCTCGTACAGTATCTCGAATGTTTGCCTTGACCTTGTCAGCGGCAAATTCCGATTCGATGGTCGCTTCGATTTCTTCACTTGCATCTTCACCAGCGCAAGCCTTCTCGACTGCGATGACCATCTTCTCAACGGTTTCTTCGACGACTTCTGCATGGTGGTGGAACATATCGAATGGTGTTGGACCATCGGTCTTTGCACCACCTGCGTCGGAGAGTGCATCCTCAACATGGATTTCCTCGCCTCGTGTTCGCCACATAGCATAGCCGACTGCAAGGAAGGCGAGTGGTAGGAGAATGATCATCTTGAGATCATCACCGCCGGAAGCGATGTAAATCGTTGCTGCACCGAAGGCAGCAACGGGAACACTCGCAACCCAAGAGGCTGCAATCTTTCCAAATACTCTGAAATCGACAGCCTTCGCCCCACCTGCGAGTCCAACACCGACAACAGCACCAACCAATGTGTGCGTGGTCGAAACAGGAACTGCTAGGAACGGCATGGAGAAGATAAGAATCGTTGTAGCAGCACCAAATTCAGCTGCGAAACCACGTGTTGGCGTAATGTCGGTGATCTTCTTGCCAATGGTTTCCATAACTCGCCATCCCCAGGTCATGACACCGATGGCAATACCAGCAGAACCAAGTAGGACAAGCCAGAGTGGAATCTCTGCCTTTTCCATCAACATACCCGTATCGTTGGAGAGTACTTGCCAAACTGCAGCCATTGGTCCAATCGCATTGGAACGATCGTTGGCTCCGTGAGCGAAGGCAACGTATGCAGCGGTAATGATCTGCAACCAAACGAAGATTCGCTCAACACCACGGAAGCCATTGCTCTCTTCCTTGATATCGATCTTTTGAAGAACGAAGTAAAGACAGACTGAACCGATTGCTCCGATGACTGCTGCAAGGATGAGAGAGTTGATTGGAAGCCATGCAGCATCTGCAAATGGATCCCATACACCGTTTTCTTTCGCAGGAAGCCATGCTGACTTGTCAGCAATCCAACCATTGGATTCAGCCTTTGCAAAGAAGCCCTTGAGCGCCTTGAATTGAAGTGCAAGCCCGAGAACAAAGAACGTCGGGAACGCAAGTATCGGCGCTAACCACATCGACCTATCCTCCGGATTATCGGAATCAAGAATCAGTTTCTTGATGATATAGTAGGAGAAGAAGGCAATTATCGCACCCATCAATGGGCTTGCAACCCAACTCATCACAACCTTCTGAACAACTTCCCAATCGATGTATTCTGCATTGTGATCGACCTCAAGAACAAGACCGACACCAATGATACCACCGATAATGGAGTGTGTGGTTGAAACAGGAAGACCAAAACGAGTAGCGATGGTCAACCAAACAGCGGCTGCCATCATGGCTGCAATGAATCCAAAGGCAATGTCGTGAGAAATGTCAGGTGTAACCGTCGAGAAATCGACCGTAAGAATTCCTTTACGGACCGTTTTGGTAACAGCATCACCAGCGAAGAAGGCACCAGCGAACTCGAAGATAGCAGCGATAATGACCGCTTGCTTTAGGGTGAGTGCTCGTGATCCAACCGAAGTACCCATCGCATTTGCGACGTCATTCGCACCAATGTTCCAAGCCATATAGGCACATACAATCAACGCTAAACCGATAACAACCATCGTGACTGGTTCCATATTTGCAAACTCTCTCAATACAGTATAATACCTAGAGTCCATGTAATCTATATAGATGAAAATAGTCGGAGAGATGAGAGATATGGCGTTTGGACCAGGCGAGATCGATGTTCGCAAAGTGCAACTCACGGGTGGAGTCACCTATACACTCAGTTTACCAAAGCCATGGATTGAGCAAATGGACTTGAGTCCACGCGATTCGATTCGTGTCGATTGGCGACCGAGTGGAGCACTTCGATTAACACCGCTCGAGATGTTAGCAAATCAAGAAAAAATCATCACCATCAAAGCCGATGACATCCCTGAAGAATCGATTCATGACCACCTTATGGGCGCTTATCTTTCTGGTGCTGATTCAATACGAATCATTCATTCGAAAACAGGAAATCGTTTACTCCAGAAACAAATTCGACGATTCCTAAGAAACACTCGAGGATTTGAAACGATGGATGAATCCGATGGCCGAATCGAACTTAAGTGCCTCATTAGTGCAGCAGAAATGCCATTGAATGCAAGCATAAATCGAATGTATTCTCTGCTCACATCGTTGACCAAAGACATCATTTCAGTTGCTACTGGCCAGCAGGAGGTTTCGCTTACTGACATCGATGAGCGAGAAGCCGAAGTTGATGCATTGCTCTACCTCGTCGAACGACAATTGAGCATTGCTTTGGATTCTCATCTCGTTGCTTCAGCGCTGAAGCTAACCCGCAACCAAGCGGTAGAATATAGTAATCTTGCCCGTTCACTGGAACGAATGATGGACCATGCCTACCAAATGGCAGAACTCATCAATGACTCAAAGGACATGTCCATCAGTATGGAATTGCCTCCAATCGTTCAACTCTCATCTTGGCAAGAAGCACTGAAACAACTGATGATCAACATAAGGACTCGTAATTCGTTTGAAATCGAAGAGTGTCGGCAAAAACTCAAATCGACACAACATCAAATTCTGGAATTTGAAAATGAACTTATTGGAGATCGTAAATTGTCGAAACATGATTTATTCCTATTCAGATTCTCGGAATCTATTCGACGACTATGTGCATATGCACGGGACTTTGGAGAAATATTGTTGAATCTCAAACTCTATGACGAAATTATCGTTCGCAATTGATTCGATTCTTTGATAATCTTTGACGAAAATGTTTCCCTCACCTCACCAAGTGAGGGGATGTGTTGAACATGAGTAAAACCAAGAAAACCGAAACGAAGCAAACCGAAGAAAGCCGAACCATGTTGGTAGGATACGTTCGCCGCAGCAATGCTGGCGGAGCGATCAAGTTGTCCATCAACACCGCATCGTTCGCAGACTGTGAAACCTACGAAACAAGCGATGGGGAATCCTACGTTCCTCTGGTTGTTTCCATGGCTGCACTCCAGCGAGTCATCGCTGGTGAACGCGCTGTCACGACCGTTTCACAGCTCCTCGATTGATTGATAGAGGAGTCCGGTGAAGTAAGCAATCATGTACTCAAATCTACATGAAGCCGAGCACTGCTCAATTCCGGTTGGGCAGTGTTCCATTTTTCATCCAAGAAGGAATGGTATAGGGAGTACAACTATATATCCTACATTTTCGAGGTTTTAACATGGAGACTGGGTGTGAGCCTCCTCGTGTCGTTGCTGGCATGCCAATGTACAACGAGGAAGAAACCATTGGTACCGTCGTTACAATGGCACTTCGTCACGTCGATGAAGTCATCTGCATTGACGATGGATCTTCAGATTCCAGTGCCCGTATTGCAGAAGCATGTGGAGCTACCGTCATTCGCCATCGTGGCAATCAAGGATACGGTGCTGCGCTCAAGACCTTGTTCAAAGCAACTAGAGATAGTGATGCAGACATTCTCGTCGTCCTTGACTCCGATGGCCAGCATGATACTGCTGACATCCCAAAGTTGATTCAACCGATTCTCGATGAGGAAGCAGACTTTACGATTGGTTCTCGATTTGTTGAAGGTGGCGAAGGCAACGACATGCCTGCGTACCGTCGTCTTGGAATCAAGGTCATCACTGCTGCAAGCAATCTAACAAGCGACCTTGGCATCAAGGACACGCAATCTGGCTTCCGAGCATTCTCTCGGAAAGCCATTGACCGCCTACGTTTTGACGCAGACGGAATGGAGCTCTCACTCGAGATGCTCGAAGATGCGAAAGAGAAGCAACTCACCATTCAAGAAATCCCGACCATCATCCGCTACGATGTTCCAAAGGGATCGAACTTTACGGCACTCTCTCACGGATTTACTGTGCTCACTTGGGCACTCCTCTCGCTTTCACAAAAGAAACCATTGTTGACACTCGGCATTCCCGGCCTTGGACTCCTCGCAACTGGAGCAGCAATGGGCATGAATACGGCCCAAGGATTCACGACGCAAATCGACACGGTTCTCGGCCAAGGATTGACTGCCGTATGGATTGGTGTCCTCGGATTGGCCTTAATTGCTACTGGATTCATTCTCCAAACGGTGCGTGGATTCCTGCGTATTTTGCTCGTACGTGAATTCGGTCTTGATTAAGCCCAAGTCGTCGCATTGTTCATCAATTGAACACGGTTGGTTCAACCATGGCAGGACAACTCTCTGCACTTCTCGAGAGTTTCCGCACAACGACGCAACCTGCTCGCGAAAAAATGGAAGAGTGGCAAGGCGAGTTCAATTCGTACGCTCGAAAGCGCACAGAACAGTTGTACAGAACCGTACTTGCCTCACCTGCAATCTTTGTTTTGCTGCTCATTGTGATTGCAGCATTCCTTGGCCAACGTGGCCTCGATTTCCAATCACAGATCGAAGACGATGTTGAGATCTTCCTACCTGATGGTGCTGAGTCAACCGATTTGCTCCTCGAAGTCCGAGAGGAATGGTCAACGGACATTGCCGTCATTTACATTCAAACCGATAATGCACGGCTCGGCGGAGGTTTAGGTGACAACATTACCGATGAGAAAATCCTTCGAGAAATCAGTTGGGTTGAAGGTGATGATGACAACATTGGAGGCTCATTTACAGGACGGGGAATGGACCACAACAAGGAGGACTACGGAGCCATCGATGGTGTTCTTTGGATCATTTCGCCCGCTCAAATCATGAAGGAGATCAATTCTGCAGATGGTCGATTTAACGAATCGATGTGCGTTCATGGTGTCAATACTCGTCTTCCAGTCGCCCTCGATTGTGAGAATCTCCCTGGCGGTGGTCGTTATGCGATTCCAGACCAGCAAACCATCGACCAAATCATTCAGAACTCGAGTGGTGCGTTTGAAGCTCTCATCAAGGATACGAACGACAACGACCTTTCCGTTGACAGCGATGGTGACGGTGACCCAACCAACGACATGGATGGTGATGGCATCTGGGATACAACAGCCATCATCGTTGGAATGCGGTCCAATGTTCCAGAACAATGGGGTGAATTCGACCAATTGTTGGACCATTTCGATGACATCATCGACAATCGGCCTATGGAATCACAGTCGACCAACATGACGGTCACAGGATTAACAAAAACATTGGAGGATGTTTCTGATGCTATTTATGATGACCTTGTAGAAATGATGCCGTATTCCATTCTCTTCACCATCCTCATCATCTCGTTCCTCCACCGCTCAGCAAAGGTCGTCATCATCACAGGCACACCCATTCTCTTGGCCCTTGGCGTCACCTTTGGAGCATCGGTGGTGCTCAAATGGACGCTGACACCAATGATTGTTGCAACCTTCCCAATTCTGATTGGATTAGGTGTGGATTATGCTCTGCACATGGTCAATCGTATCGAGGAAGTGCGGCGAAAAGAAATCGAGCGCATGATTGAAGAAAACACGACACGACAACGCCAAGGAAAGGAACTTCTTGAACAACCGGACCTTTGGGACAAAGAATTCTACATTCGATGTGTAACAACCATGGCAGGATCGACAGGTGTTGCTGTCTTCCTGTCTGCTTTGACCACCATCGTTGGTTTCTCGGTCCTCATCGCTCCAAGCATCGTTAACATTGCACCGATTCGCTCAGTTGGACTGACTCTGGTTGTAGGCATTCTCTCAACATTGATGTTCTCCATCATCCTTGTTCCAGCCTTGGCATGGATGTTGCGCTTCCACAAGCGAACCAATCCAGGCATGTGGAAGAACATCGGCAAGGTCCCGATTCGTTTCTTTGTGGTGATTCTCTTGGTTACCTCAAGCGTAACTGTGTACGGCATTGCGAATTTGGATGAGTTGAACGAGCCAATCACAGGTTCGAGTGAAGCTCCTGAAGGCATCGAATCGTTGGATAAGATTGCGAAGTATTCCGAACAGTTTGACAGTGGTCAAACTTCGATGTTTGTCTTTGACGCGACCAATCGATTCAACGACAACGAAACATCGAACATTCGAGACTTGCCGGTTATGGATGCGATTGACCGATTGGAACAACGCATTGATGCTGTTGAAAGCACCAATACGACGAGCATTATTACGTTCCTGAAGGCTGTTCCAGTCAGCATCCAACTTACAGACAACGTCGTGCTCTACGAGGGCTCACTGTGGGATTTGCTCCATGATGAATGCTGGGAGAGCAACGATCCTATCGAATGCAATCTTTGGATTGCTCTGGAAGCAAGTGGACCAAGTGGTCGTGAAGGATTGCGACGAGACATGGTCAACGTTGCCTTCGATACGCTGTCGCTCGAAGTTCGCTCAATGCTTCTGAACCAACAGGAAACAAAAGCCATCATCTATGTTGACCAACCGTACATGAACCTCAACATCGCATCCGATCTCCGAGATGAAATTGATGAAATCCTCTCTCAACCTCCAGAATTGCAACAAACAAGAACGTCCAAGTTGACTGGAGGACTTCCAGTCTCGTTGGACATCAACGAAGGTATTCATGACACACAATCGAGAACTACCATCTTGACGATGCTCATCTTGACCATTGTCTTGGCCATCGTCTTCCGTTCAATACGGCTAGGAATCGTGACTATGGTTCCTGTTGCAGTCGTCATCCTTTGGCAACCACTTCTCATGCAGAGTGGCGATGTCAACGTCAACATCTTCACAGCCATGATTGGAACCATTGTCTTCGGAATTGGTGTCGATGATGCGATTCACGTCATGCACAGAATACAGGAAGAGGGTGAGAATTCCAAAGGTATTGCGCATTCCATTGAAGAAACAGGCCAGACCATCTTTGAGACGACCATCACAACAGTCGCTGGAATATCTGCTGGATTCTTGGCAGCCTTCCCTGGTTTGGAGAACTTCTTCATGCTGATGTGCTTGCTCATCATCTTCGCCTTCGTGACCAGTTCGTTCCTTCTACCAAGCATCCTTGTTGCGGAACACACAGTTCGAGATTTGATCAAAGGCCGAACAACGTTCGGAGAATTCATTCGTGGAGAAGACCCATGGAGAGACATGTCTGGAGACATGACCATTACCAAGGCATCCGAATTGAAACCGGTTGATGCAGTCTTGGATCAATCGTAGATTCGTGCACGCCACATCGCAGCTGCAAGCAGAACGAACAATCCGAGGGCAAGGCCAAGTCGAACATCGGGTGTGGATGATTCACTCTCGCCCGTTGATGTACCGATTTGGTTGTCAGTTCCGTTATCGGTAGGAGCCTCAACATCGAGAACGGTTACTGAACCCGTCATGCCAACCGCTTCATGAGGTTCACAAAAGAAACTGTAGGTTCCAGCAGAGTCGTAATCGAAAACGTGACCATAATCAACAGCACGCTCAGGATCACCTGAATCAAACACACCGTTCTCTTCAACAGAGTTGTGGGGAAGTGCTTGTCCACCCCAAACAAATCGAAGTGTATCTCCCTCATTGATGGTCAATGTTGAAGGTGTAAATCGAAGATTGGTGCTGTCAACAGTTACAACGTGTGTTTCTGTTTCTTGCTCCGTTTCAAGGCCAAGATTTCCTTGGAGAAGACAGAGAATGATAGCCAAACACAGCAATCTTCGCATGATGTTAGAAAAGAGGTTCAGTATTTGAACACCTGTTCCTGAATCAATCTTTCAACCCGTCCAAGAAATCATCACTCAAGTCATCAATGATCTTCTTTCCACGAGGCCAAGCCCAACCGATGGCAGCTACCATACCGAGTACTGGAGCATAGCGATACTGGAGTGCTTCACAAGCATCTGTTGCGCCTGCAAAAACGTCAACTTCGCTCAACAATGCACCTGCATCGTCCTCACAGGAAACGTCAATCAGCGCAACACCAGCTGAAGGAACGATTGCAGCGATTGTGTAAACCATGATCGCTGTCGAAAGAAGTGTACACCATGTCAATCGTTCCTTACCAGGATCGAGCAACTTTTTCTTGTTCTTCAAT
>CALDQY010000289.1 GCA_937911445.1 uncultured Rhodobiaceae bacterium
AAGTTCTCGATACGGCCAGAATCGATGCGTTCCCATGAGAAATGACCCGCATCTGTTGGGGGCCTTCCAAAGTGTCCACCAGAGGATGTTTCCTTGTAGATTGGGCGCAGCAAATCGAGATCTCGGGCAATAGCAGCAGGCCTGAAATCAAAGGTTGCTTTGACACGCTCAGCTAAGACCTCGTCGGAGAGAACACCCGTTCCAAACGAGTCGACCATCAAACTGACCGGTTCAGCCACGCCAATGACGTAAGCGAGTTGAATCTCAAATTTGGTGGCAAGACCTGCTGCAACGACATGTTTTGCAGCCCAACGAGCAGCATATGCAGCACTGCGATCAACTTTCGATGGATCTTTGCCACTGAAAGCACCCCCACCATGCCGGCCCATACCTCCGTAGGTATCGACGATGATTTTTCGACCGGTCAATCCAGCATCTGCATACGGACCACCCGGGTCTGCAAAGCGTCCTGTACCGTTGACAATCAATTTGTAATTCGGCAAGAGCAGTTCCTGAGGAATCGTCACTTCAACAACATGCTCAATGATTGACTGTCGTACATGTTCAAGTTCAGCGTCAATCGACCCTCCAAATTGGTCCTTGAGATGCTTATCATGTTGAATCGCAACAACAACCGTGTCAACACCGAGGACAGAACCATCTTCGTTGTAAGCAACAGTGACTTGTGTTTTTCCGTCTGGTCGTGCCCAAGGAAGAATGTTCTCTTCTCGAACGATTCGCAAACGACGGGAAAGGCGTTGTGAAAGTGCTGCTGGCAATGGGAAAAATCGTCCTTTGAGTTCATCGTAGGCTTCGGTCTCATCGCAAGCAAAACCGAACATCAGTCCCTGATCACCAGCACCTTGTGACTCGACGCTGTCTCGGTCAACACCTTGGTTGATGTAGGCCGATTGAGTCGTCACATAGACCAATACATCGCAGAGAGCGGGCGTCGTTGCGTCCATACCAATGTCGTGCGATGTGTAACCAATTTCAGCTGCGGCTTCACGTGCGATGGCAACATAATCGGGTGTTTCACCTTCAAGTGATACTTCCCCTGCAAGTATGATGACGCTCTTGTCTTGCATACCCTTGATGCAGGTCTCGACTGCAACACGAGCATTTGGATCAACCGCTAGGCAGGCGTCAACGATAGCATCAGAAACAGCATCGCAAACCTTGTCGGGATGTCCACAAGTTACCGATTCGGAACTGAACACCCGTTGGGTCATGCTTTGCTCCCTTGGATTCACATTATCAAAGGTTTGGTTTTGGTTAGGTATGGGTTTTGGCGATTGCTATTTTAGGAACATCACACAGGAATTGACATGGCTGACTGGCATCCAACGGCATACCGAACACATACACTAGGCGAAATCCAAGACAGGGGTGCAGACCTTGTCGGAACAGAGGTCACTGTTTGTGGATTCATGGAAGCCAATCGTGGTAAAGGCGCAATCTGCTTTGTTGACCTGCGCGACGGTACCGGAAAGCTCCAGGTCTTTCTCAAGGGCGATACCATCGGAGAGGAACAACTCGATCTCGTCCAGAGAATGACACGAGAATCAACGTTACAATTTACAGGCACCGTGGCTCAGAAGCGACCACCGAAGGTCAAGGAAGGCGAGACACCACCTCCTCCTTCGTACGAGGTTGTTGCTACTGATGTTCATGTCCTCACACGTGCTAACGTTCCACTGCCGTTGGGCATTACCGACACGGTCTCCATTGGACTCGACACACGATTGGACAATCGATTCCTTGACCTCCGTCGTGCACACGTCAACGCCATGTTCACACTTCGAGCACGCGTTTTACAATACGGACGTGAACATTTGATCACGGAAGGTTTCAAAGAAATCAACACACCAAAAATCATTGCATCTGCTTCAGAAGGAGGAACAAACCTGTTCCCAATGATGTACTTCGATACACCAGCCTTCCTCTCTCAAAGCCCGCAATTGTACAAGCAACTTGCCATTCTTGGTGGCATGGAGCGTGTGTTTGAGATCGGCCCTGCATTTCGTGCAGAAAATCACGACACATATCGTCACTTGAACGAATTCATTTCATTCGATATTGAAGCTGCTTGGATGACCGATGAGGATGTCATGGGGGTTCAAGAACGCATGATTCATCACATCTGGAAGTGTGTTGCAGAAAACGACCAGGAGCAGATTGAGACCATCAATGCATACCGTGAATCTCAGGAATTGGAACCAATATCAGTCGAGGTTCCAAGCCTGCCTTTCCCACGTATCGATTACTGTGAAGCGATTCAAATGATTCAAGATGCAGGAGAAGAGATTCAATGGGGAGATGACATCGATTCATCTCATTGTGACATCATTGCTGCTAAGTATCCTGGCTTCCACTTCTTACCTCGATGGCCGATGGAAATGAAACCGTTCTACATTCATCATGTGAAGGGTGAAAACGGTGTCACAGGAGAGCAACTCAGTCGCGGATTTGACCTCAATTACGGTCGTGATGAAATGACCAGTGGAGGGCAGCGGGAGCACAATGTCGATGTCCTTGAAGACAATCTCCGCAGCAAGGGACTTAATCCAGAAGACTTCGATTTCTACACCGATGGATTCCGATTCGGAGCACCACCTCACGCCGGCTGGGGCCTTGGTGTTGCCCGACTTTTGATGGTCCTGACCGGATCTCGAAACGTACGGGAGACCGTCTTGTTTCCACGAGATCGACATCGTGTTACGCCATGAGTTGGCCATCATGCCTGTCGATCGGATGCAGTGGGGTGCCGAAGCGTGGCAGTTTGCAGACTTGCACATGCCCGATGAACCCTCACCCTTCCAGAACGACCACGGTGTTCCGTGCATCATGTTGATTCACGGTGGATTTTGGAAGAAACAGTACACGTACGAATTGATGCAACCGATTGCGAATGCATTGAGTGATGCAGGCGTTGCCAGTTGGAACATCGAATTTCGACGATGGGAAGATGGTGACGAAGGTGTGTGGATGGACACGCTATCGGATGTTCTTCGAGCATGGGGGCAACTTGCACTCCTCCCAGGCATTGACATTACGCGAAGCATGGTCATGGGGCACTCCGCAGGCGGTCATCTCGCTCTCTTGATGGCAAGCAAGGCAGAACGAAAGCCGTGGCTTGCCATCGCTCAATCGCCAATTACAGATCTGTTCGGAGCGGATGAGGCACAACTCAGTGATGAGGGAGATGCAATTCGCAAATGGATGGGTTGCTCACCCTATGA
>CALDQY010000290.1 GCA_937911445.1 uncultured Rhodobiaceae bacterium
CGAGTGTGTTTCGTACAAATCCCATTGGCCGGTTGGAGATGACGGACTTGCTCATAGTTCAACCAACTCCGAGATGTTCATTAATCGTTGTATGAAATTTCAAAATGAACATTTGAATAGGGCAGTTTCACGAATTAGGCCATGGAACACGATGAAGTCTACCAACGCATAACTTCCATTCTCGATGGTGAAGATGACTGGGTCACAGCCATGGCAACTGTCGTTTGCGAATTGCACAACGCCTTCGACCATTACCATTGGACTGGATTCTACCGAACAACGGAACCAAATGTACTGAAGATCGGTCCATATCAAGGGGGTCATGGATGCCTTGTAATTCCGTTCGACAAAGGAATTTGTGGAGCTGCTGCACGTACTGGTAAAACGCAAGACGTTCCCGATGTTCATGCACGGCCAGAGCACATTGCTTGCAGTTCAAGCACAAACAGCGAAGTTGTTGTTCCTGTCAAGAACTTGAGTGGTGAAGTTGTTGCAGTCCTCGATGTCGATTCCAATCACCACGCTGCTTTCTCTCAACACGACATCGAACTTACTGAACGTGTTTGTGAATGGTTGGGAAGAACATATCATTGAATTTGAATCGAGAAGATTTATCGCATTTCTTGAGCGATTATGAACCATGGCCTCTCCAGGAGACCTCTTGCATGGGCTGCAGGGTCTCCCTAAACTTGCTCTATCGTATATTTTTCGAGGAATGGATTTGGTGAATCCTGTTGAATCGAAAGATGAACGGATTCGAATGCTCAAACGTGTTGAATTCTATTCCGTTGTCGAAGCAGGTGCCTTGGGTCTCTTGTCTGGACTTCTTCTCTTGCTTGTAACAGTATGGATGGATTCCAAGCGCGGTATGATTCTCGATGATGCGTTCTGGGACGGAGTAGTTATTTTAGGAATCATCATAGCATTTGGCGTCGTCATCACCATGGTTGAATTGTCTGTAATGTACTTCCTATCGCTACGAAATGCTCGAATAATCGCATCCTTGAATGGGCAGTCGACGATCGCAGAAGACATTGACGAACAGGTCATGGTTGCACTTGTCAATGCAGGATTGCAAACGCCGAACAACACGGGTGAGTTCTTTGGGATCAATCCGAGAAAGCACATATCGAGATTGCAAGTCGTTTTTGCAGCAATTTTTCTCAAGACGAAGGTATCAGGTTCGAGGGCTATCATCAAAATGATGTGGAAGCGCTTTGCAATTCGCGTCTTTGGTCGTACTGTGTCAAGAGGCGCACTTGAGTTAGCATCTCTACCTGTCTTTGCATTCTGGAACATGTGGGTGATGCGTTCAACCATTCGTGAGTTACGGATGCGCAGTGAAATGCCTCTGCGAGAAGAAGAACTTGTGGCGTACATCACGATGAATTCAGACGATTCATCGGATCTCTGTTTGGACACGATTGAGGAGCATATTTTCTGCCTTGGTGATGTTCATCCGAACGTGGAGCGAGTCTTCAAACGCATTTACGAAGACAGCAACAAGCAAGTATGGAAAACAACGTCAGAACAACGGTTCGCTCAACGCAATCTTGACCAATATTCGCAACCACAACTTTACACTGCAATCCGAACACTTGTCGTCACAATGGCCATTGATCCACGTTCCCGAAGAAAACAAAACAAGCTGTTGAAAGAACTCAATGAAGTGGTTGAAAAAGAAATCGAAATACGACCAAACGACATCACACACGCCATTCTTAATGGAAAGGAATTACCGAAGTGGAATGGTTGAATTCAAGAGAATCGATGCACGGCTCTGGAAAATGTGGTTTGAAAACACCATCACATACGGATGACTTCAACTCATGGACCGAGATGGGTGAACACGGAGCAGAATTGAGGAAATTCCTCCCATGAACAGCATGCTTGCGTAAAACATCGATGCTGTCGTAAGCATGACGAAATATTCTGTGTAGAACAAACCTGACCAATATGAGGCAGCATGGCTGAGAAGGAAAAACGAGAACACCAACAATGTATCACTCATGCCGATTTCAGAACCGATTCGATAGAGCATGAACCCGAGAGCGTACAATGGCGGGAAAATGATCATTATGCCCATCCATGCGATGGCAGGATCGGAACGAGCACCGAAGAATCCACCAGTCACAATGACCTTGCTTGGATTGAATTCCAGAAGCCCAAGTGGTGTAAGCAACGAGAAATTAAGCCAAATGCAGTACAGAACCGTTACGACAAGCATCGTATTCGAAACGCGATGGTGAAGTGACCCATGCTCGACATTCACCGAATTGGAAATCATACTGAGCATTTTGGGAAGTGTTCTTGCGAAGATGAGAACAGTGAATGCTGGGAAGTATCCCCATGTCGCCCCAACCCAAACGATGAGGATCAGTTCCGATGGATGCATTGAGAGTTGGTCATAAATCATTGCACGAGATGTTGGAATGAACGATGCCGTCGCACAAGCGAGCATGATGGTAATGAGTACCCAATCGGTTGTTGTCGTTTGTAGGATGGTTAAGGTATAGATGAGGAATACGACAGCAATTCCTTTCCATTCAGGTTTGAGACCATCATCTTCACGATTGACAAACAGAGACAACGAAAAGATGGTCACGAGAACGAAGGATGAGATAGGCGCAGATGGCATCGACGAGAGTACAATCCGTTGCATGGGTTTGTAAAGGAAATCGATGTTGACCAA
>CALDQY010000291.1 GCA_937911445.1 uncultured Rhodobiaceae bacterium
ACATTGAAGAGGCGGAAACTATGCCCAACAATGAGGGTCGTCCAAACGAATCAACGCAAACAACCTCATTGGTAGCGGATGAGAACATCAAACCCATTACAGATAAAGAGGAACTTGTCGTAGAAGACAAGAAAACAGTTCTTGCTCCAGTATCAATCTCAGTCGCTAAAAGTGATTTAACCTCTTACGAACGCCTTCTCCGCCTCATCGGTCTAACGGAAGAGGCAGATATTTTCGCTGGCTCGGGAGATGTTTCTGTTGTCCGAAGAGCATTAGCGGCGCATGTTGGCAGTGAACCTCGTGATGTTCGAGTTGACCGACTGCTCCGACTGATGCTACGTCTTCTCCCTCAAGGTGACCAAGAAGATGATGAACGATCAAAGATGATTGATGCGATTGGCGATATTCTTCCAAAGTACAACCAATGGGTTCGAATGCGGCTTGAAGCTAGGCATATGGGCGCATCTGGGACATTCTTTGAGGATGCCTCTCGTTTGGGTACTGCGTTGCATAGAGTGCCTGGGCCAGGTGTTCGAGTACCTCTCAATGCTGATACATATCCACTTCCTGAACCATCGAACGTGAACGAATTACGTCAACAAACAGAGCGATTGATTCAATCGATGCATCTTCCGGCTGCTGGCGGAATCAGTTGATCACGATAATTCATCGAGGAGTGCGTTCTGTTCTTCCTGCGAAATTGTAGGCTCATTACTCGGTGTTGCCTGGACAGCAATCCGTGGAGCTTCAGGCATTGGCATGTCGAGTGGAATCGGCTGATTCATTCCTGGTGGCCCTGCTGGAAGAGGAGCGATTGGGGGAGGTAGTGGTGCTGGAAGTGGTTGCGGCATTACAGGAGGTGGTGTGGCACTCGGCGGCCCCACAGGTGGTGCAAGTGGAGGAGGGAGGGGAGTAGGTATCGGTTCTGGAATCACAGGCGCGGACACAGGTGGGCCGATTGGAGCGGTCATTTCCTGTACCGGCGCTTCGTTGACAACTGGTTCCGTTTCAGGTGCCACTGAAGCAGGAACCACTTCGGGTGTTTGCAAAGGAACAATTTCGACTGGCGCAGCAGGCTCTGGCAACTGTGCAATTGGTTGCTCCATGACTGGAACAATTGGTGTGCGAAGTTGTTTGTGCACTTCGTTGATCTCGGAGGTGTCAAGATGACCGGTTC
>CALDQY010000292.1 GCA_937911445.1 uncultured Rhodobiaceae bacterium
AAGAGATTGTTTGCCATCGTTCGTGCAAACACAGTCAGCAAACCCTCTGGGTGCGTATCGATCATGGCAGCCTCCTCAAGTGGACCGAGAAGTTGATCGCCGATTTCGTCAGCAGGGATGTAAGGCATATTCCATAGGACAACGTCGTGTGTACCTGGTTGCCATGCGTAAGATTGTTCACCTCGAGGGCCGATTCCGCCTTCGCTCACGCTGACTTCAACACCTGCTTCTGCTGCATTGTGTCGCGTGGCTGCTACCGAGAACGGGTTGACGTCGCAGGCGTCAACTTTCCATCCCAACTTTGCAGCGCTGATTGAAAGAGCGCCTGATCCTGAACCAATCTCGAGAAGATTCTTCGTTCCAAATGGTGGAATGGTCTCCAAGGCCTCGTTCAATAAATCGGTATCCTCCCTTGGTGGATAGACTGTCGGTGGGATTTGAAGTTTGAAGGAGTTCCATGTCTGAACTTTGACATCGTTTCGATTCAAAAATTGAATCTCATTTTGGGCGTTTTCAGGTTCAAACATATTCGCTCTCAGAGAAAATCATTGAACGGTCCTAAAAGAGCGTTTCTCACATCGGTTGAAGAGAGTTTTTTCATCGGTAAAGTATAAGAAGGGAGGGTAGTTCGGATTGAAAGCCCAAGAAGCAACGTTGGGCCTGTAGCTCAGTCAGGTAGAGCGTCGGGCTTTTAACCCGATGGTCGCGGGTTCGAACCCCGTCGGGCCCGCCTACTGCGCCGCAGTGCAACGTTGAGGGCGGTGCGGGGTGACGTTGGATGGTAGTAAAGAGCGCAACAAAAAAACGGTTAATTGAACTCGGAGTTTCCGACGAATACGCTCACAAATTGGCTACGGACCGCAACATGGCCGACATCAAAAGTATGCCTGCCGATGAAATCGCAAAGATTCTCGGCATCGCCAAAGACAGTGAATCTTTCACTAAAATCATGCAAATTATTGCCGATCAAGGCAACCGACGCTCTCGCATTAAGAAGAGCAAGAAAATCACCATTTCCTCCAAGGCTTTGGACGAGTTCGACCGTCCAGAAGCAACCATCCGATTCAATCCACTGAACCACGAGTTGGTTCCCCACCAAGAACTTCTTGGTGATGCAAACATCACTGCTGACGAACAATACGCCATCGAACGAGACGAACTCTCCCCATGGGGCCTCGAAGAAATGGACGAAGACGGTAACCCTCGCCTCGCAAAGGAGTTGCTGCCAAAGGTCCTCATTTCTGATCCTGTTGTCCAAGCCATCAAAGAGGCAGCGGAGATCGTCGACAATGCTGCTCTTGCTGCCAACCCTGACCATCGTCCATTGGCGGCCGGTTGGATTGCTGACCGTGTTTTGAAGGTCGTACGCCACTCAAAGTCTGCTGGTAGTGCAGTAGCCTATCGCCTCATTGTGGAGGGCAGTTGAACCTGGAGTTGATATTATGCAAGAAATTATTGAATCATTTTTCCGAGAACGAAGCCTTGTTAACCACCAACTTGCTTCCTACAACGACTGCATTCCCTCCACCGACAACCAATTGTCCCGGATGGAGCGTATCATTCGAAACATCCGTGTCGGTACCGATGAAGAAATCATCGATGACCTTGGCGGCTACATCAAGCTCGACGTCGCCGACCAAGACATCGTCATTCGAATGAAGAACATCACACTCGGCGCACCAAACATTCGAGAAGCCAATGGTTCCTACCACAACGCTTCGCCAATGGAATGCCGGTTGCGAAAGTTGACCTATCAGTCACCAGTTACCATCGACTTCACCATTTACCGCAATGGAGTCGCCTCCTTCCCTGAAGAAGGTGTCCAAGTTGGAGCCATCCCAATCATGGTCCGCTCCCGACGATGTCACCTCCACCCAAGTCACATCGCTGACGGACGTGCACTCGAGCCGACCAAGTCACCTGAAGACGCAGCGCTTCTTGCTGACCTTTTGCGAGACAAGGGCGAAGACCCGCTCGACCCTGGTGGCTACTTCATCATCAACGGAACCGAGCGTGTTCTCATTTCCATGGAAGACCTTGCACCGAACCGTGTAACGGTCGAAATCAACAAGCGAACTGCAAAGCGAACTGAAGTTGCCAAGATCTTCTCTCAGAAGAACGGTATGCGAAAGCCACTCACGGTTGAAAAGCGCCGAGATGGTATGCTCATGGTCAAGGTTAGCACAGCTGGAACCACCCCGATTCCTGTTGTTCTCCTCATGCGAGCCCTAGGCATCGAAAACGACCAAGAAGTGTTTACCGCTATCTCCGGCCCGCAAGAGACATTCAAGTTCATCGTTGCAAACATCAACGAAGTCAACGATAACGAAGAGTTCGAAGTCAAGAGCGAGCCTGAAGCGTATGAGTGGTTGCAGAAGAAATTCGCAGCCGGGCAACAAAAGGAATACCGAGAAGCTCGTGTCAACCAACTTCTCGATCGTGAACTCCTGCCTCACTTGGGTGATCAACCTGAAGACCGGAAGAAGAAGGCTATCTTCCTCG
>CALDQY010000293.1 GCA_937911445.1 uncultured Rhodobiaceae bacterium
ATCTACTGTCAACGATGGACGTCGCAGAGTGTGGGGCCTTCCTCGAATTGGAAGTGACCAATGAGAAAGACGCGATTATCGCTGCATCAACATGGAAACAACGCCAAGAAAGTGAGTCGTTGCCACAACTTGTTCTCATGTTGGACAACTTCGGTCCAGAGCGAAGCAAGGGGATGGTTGGTGAGCTCACCGATATGGGATTGCGTGATGCAGTGGTTCTCGAAGCAAGTGGGAATATCGTCTTTGATGATTTGGAAGAATGGCGTGAATGCGGTGTCGATGTTCTCTCAACCAGTGCCATCAATCGAGGAACTGCTCCTCTTGATGTCAGCATGCTCATCGACCAATGAGGTGAACCCATGGATCATGCTGCCGACCCATCCCATCCACGTTATCGTTCGTTGTTGATGCGTCATCGTCTTGAGGTTGCAGCCAAGAAGGGCATGCTTGCTGATTCAGCCATGATCGCTCATGGACGTGGAGAAGCCTACGATTATCTACTTGGTGAGACGACCATTCCAAGCGCTGATATTGCAACACAGATTGCACTTCACGCCTTAATCCAAGCAGAGCACCCTATCCTTTCTGTCAACGGTAATGTGGTCGCATTAGCAGGTGATGAAATGCTCAAGCTTGCCAACAAGATTGGTTGCCCACTTGAAGTCAACATATTCTACAGAACGCCGGAACGAATGGATGCCCTACTCACAGATTTGAACGAGAGGAAAGAGCGACTCGGGCTTGATGTGGACATCCTTGGAGCGAACCCGGATGCAGTTATTCCAGGTCTCAAAGGACCTCGTGCGAAATGCGAAGCGATGGGTATTCTACAAGCTGATACCATTCTTGTACCGCTCGAAGATGGGGACCGCTGCGAAGCCTTAGTTGCCATGGGCAAGACGGTCATTGTCATCGACCTCAATCCACTCTCTCGTTCATCGCAACGTGGAAGCATCACCATTGTGGACGAATTATCACGATGTTTGGAAAACATGCTCACCATGGAGACTGAAGCGTTACCATCTCTCGATGCATATGATCATCTACAAACACTACAAGACGCACTCAACGCCATCGTTGATGGAATGAAAAACAAATTCTCGGAAGCAAAAGAATGAATCTTTCGAGAATTCATTGGGAAGGCTTCAAAGGCCGTCAAGTCAGAGAGTTTACCATGAGTGAGGACGGTCAAGAAACTCGCGGACTGATTGATGTCAACGCGCTTCCGGAACCCGTTCGCCGCATGGCTGAGGTCATGACGGGACTTGATCCTGAATGGACCATCGACGGTTGGCTAACACAACAGGCAGAGCAAACACTCGCTCTCCTCCGCCATGATCTCAAGCGAGAACGATTGCTCCTAGAGCAGCGAAAGTTCCGCCTTGACGACCTTGAACGACGAATCGCCCCAGAAGAATCCGCAAAGGATGAGCACCAAATGTCCATCTTCGATTGCTTTGGTCTTGACGAGGACAACACCTTCACTGGACTTTCACAACGTGGTGAAAAACAACGTATCGAGGAGGGGGAAGCACATGGTGCTGAGGCCTTCATCGAACTCCTACCAGATGATCAAGTCGATGACCCACTCCTTGCAGTTGCCTGTCAACTCGTAGTCATGATCGTCGATGGAGAGATCGAGAAAGGCGAACCAGTCGCAACACTCGAGGCCATCTTCGAGCGTATGCTTGAACATGGTGTCGAGGAAGAAGAAATCGACGAAGCCATCGATTATCTCCTGACGACTGGTGGACTCATCGAAGTTGATGATGACTGTTTCATCACAACCATCTGAGTAAATGTCAGATATGTCTATTGAGGTCTCCATGCAAGAAGGTCATTCTTCCTCAAGTTGGGCATCATTCTCGGCCTCAAGATTGGAATTATACCAAGACTCTATGTAATCGATTCTATCTTGATCCAACCCTAGTGTTTTGGCAGATAACTTGAGGAATTTCCTTTCTTCGTCGGTGATTATTCTATCCTCCATGGCGATTTCATAGGCCTCAATATACGACAATTCAGCTTTTGTGAATGCCTCTGGCATCAAAACCGTAGAGAAACTGTTAATCGCTGTAAAAATTGGTTTTCTTAGGACAATAAGTGGTAGCCCTACAATCAACGCTCCAATGAGTCCTCCTCCTCCGAGGAAATCTTCCATGATCTCGGAAGCGACGAGAAGGGAAACACCGCCCATAGTGGCGAATATGGCGGTGCTGAATGTTTTTCGCAACGTTTCATCGATGCCAAGGATTTCATTTTTCAATACGCCATATGTGAACATGAAGCCTTCCAGCATGCCTGTCAAAAGAATACTGAAAAGGAACCCATACAGGATGAAAAGATAAGTGGTTAACGCTTGTTCACCGTATTCTTGCTTAACGGTTCCGACGTCGGCTAAATTCCAGTCCCCGAACATAATCACCATGGATATGATACCTATCGTCATCGCACCTTTGATAATGGCTTTTCCTGCAAATCCAATGAAAAGGGATCGAGCCTCAATGGCCTGATTCTCCGTCTCAGGGTCTTTGGCAAGAGATTTCCACGATTTGCGCATAAATACCATAGCGAAGAGTGCTGAGAACACAGGTAAAACCAACAGAAGTTGCCCAGCGGTGGAATTACCTGGAACCATGTAGACATAGGGTGCGTAATCCTCACAAACACCAACCAATTCAGGAGACCCCGTTGAACTGATGATTTCAGCGGGTTGCGATACCGTCCCTTCTGCACAGTACACGTGGTATGCGCCGCCAATAACATCGACAGTTCCATTCGGAGAGAGAAGAATCAACAAAGTAAATACCATCGTCGCTAACAAAGGAATAGCCCACCAGAGATTATTTTTGATGATCGGTTTTGTCATGAATTCCAGCCCTTTGATGGGATAAAAGGAAACTGTGCAAACATACATCATGACACATGTCAATCCGCAGATATACCAGCCAATACGGAAATATTGGACAAATTCGATAAATTCAGGGCTCCCCTCGAAAGGATAAATGTTGTACCATGCAACCATTACTCGATATGCCTCAGCAGCGAGAAGTACAAACATGAATCGGTTTTCTGGCCGATCTGGACGCGCCCGAATCGTGAGCGATGCAAGAGCGAGGAGTACCAAACATGTCACAAGAGAAAGGCCTGCATGAATAATGCTGAGTCCGACGGTTTGCCCGTTGAAGAGGTCAATGTCACCAATCTGTCGTAGGTAGTATGGTACGATGTCGCCGACATGACCCATGAAAATGGTAAAATTTTATCTTAAATAGTTATTATTACTGATTTGCATCAGAATATTATCGGTACTCGAACAAACAGAATTGGGTATGGCCATTGTGAATCTTGACGCTCAGTGGCAAATTAGAGGGAGCCCTTGGACATCCCAGTGGTGTCTTATCAGAGTCCCAACGGATATTCTCTACATGAGAATTCTAGTGAGCATGTTCTGTGGCTGGATGGTATGGGCGAGTTTTGTGACATGGCGCTTAACTCATCCTGAAGTTGCTGTGTTAGCAGGTATTGTTAGCGTCTTTGTTTGTGAGGCGACGATCCATCGTGCTGAGCGAAAGGGACTGCAGCGAGAACGGATGCAACTTCGACAACAATTGAATCTCTCCGCTCACAATATCAACCAACTTCAGGAATCCCTGTCGAATGTTCAGGCTGAACTTCATCGAAGAGATATCATTGGTACACCGGCTGCTCGAGAATTGCTCAAACGCCAAGAAGAGGCCATGAACGCGCAATCATCCGCATTAGAGGATCGAACTAGTCGTCAAGATAGAATGTTCGTTGCGATGGAACGCCTTCTTGCTCTCCAAACCGAACAGACGGCTTCCATTCAGCAAAATCTTGCTGAATTGCTCACACAGCTTGCCTCTGAACCACGTCAACACGTTACCATGACCGATAGTGTTCTTGTTCAGAATCGGGAAGAAGAGCGTATGCGAAGACAGTACCGAAGGATGAGTGACGAGTTCATCGCTGAATTGTTTGACTAGCGGTATCTTGAGAACCTTGGGTTCCTTGGATTGCGCATGGCGACCAAGCGAGAACATGCTGTTGCCATTCTCGATGCCATCGATTCCAAGGCTCGATTGAAATCCAGAACAATCCTTGGAGCAGGCGTTGCAACCGCCTTTCTCCTCGTCATTGCCTACCTGACAATTTGGCATTATGCAGTTGGTGGAGGATTGCTCATCGGCCTCCTCTTACAAGTGACGCATGAGCGAGTGACCGTGGCAGTTGATGCGATGATTGCAAGCAACATGGAGAAACTTGGCTGGAAGATGGAGGCACTTGACGATGAAGCCTCCATGGCCAAATTGAGGAAACTTGCCAAGCGAAACGAGGGATGAGTATGGGCACCATTCCTCGTGGAATCCACTCGTACCAAGAACTTCGAAAGCGATGGATGATTTCGGTTCTCCTCCTTGGGGGCGTTGGCGCTGGAGCAGCCTATCTCTTGACTGCATCATGGTTCGTTGTTGCTGTTTGTTTTCTGATTGGGCAAATGATATCCTTTGCGGATTTTTTCAGGCTCCGCAAAGCGACTGATCTCTGGATTGAAGAAATGCTCAGCGATTTGCACATCGATGTCGATGATTTCGGTTCGCAACTTACACCAGCATTCGTTATGCAACAATGGGAATTACAGATGAAAAAAGAACGATCGAACCCATTGATGACACGAGGAAAGGATGAGCGAGGATTCACACCAGGGATTCTTGAGTCCGATTTGGATTCAAATCGTGACATCATGCAAGCCGAAGATCGTGAAGAATATCATGGCCTCGAGGATGATTTGACTGTCGCCCAGCAAGTGAAAGCAGAAGCGGATCAGCGCTATGCTGAACATGCTCAACAACGCTGGGAAGAAGCTGAACGAAACGATCCAGATTTGATTGAAGCAGGCGTCAAACGATTAGGCGACCTTGTTGCAACAGATTACTTCGAAAAGAATCACGATCCAAATGCCATGTCTAAATTGATGGAAGGTCAGTCTTCCAGTGATGACAATTGAACGAGCAGTTCGTCCACTGCATCGCGTAGTCCACGCATGCTTTCTGATTCAACGACAATTTCGAGATGTGTTGCAGCCTCGTTCTTGACTGTAAAGGCGTAACCGGCCTGCTCAAGAAGTTCGATCATTGGTTTCGAATCCGCCGCACTGCCAGACCAAGAGACGACAACATGATGCTCGGACGACATAGCCTTGCCTTCACGCGTACCCATATGAGGATAATGCATGAAATCAAATGCGTGCCTATCGAGCGAAGGACATGGCGGATTCAAAGGCTGACCTCCTCGCTGGCGCAGGAGGTTTGGTTACGGATGAGGCGCAATCCGACCATCAAGGTCGCAAGGCGCTCCTGCTTGTTCGAAACAACGAGGATTGTGACGAATTCATTGCACTAGCGAAAACAATGGGCATCAACATCGTTGACAGAGTCGACCAGCGAGGACGAAGTGATGCGAAATGGTTCTTGGGCCAAGGCAAACTTCAGGATGTGAATGAAGAACTTCGTTCAACCTCGCACGGGCATCCATGGAACGATGTCGATTTACTCTTGCTCCATACCAATGCAACTCCTCGTCAACTCGTTGGCGTGAACGATGCTGTTGGTATCGAAGTATGGGATCGTGTCCGACTTCTTCTCGCTCTTTTCACTGCCCATGCTTCGAGTGTTGAAGCTCGAACGCAGGTTCGTATTGCTCGCCTGCAATCGGACCGAACGGTCCTCAGAGAGGTTGTGAAACAACAGACGACCGGTGAACGAGCAGGATACGGTGGTGCTGGACAGACTGCAGCAGGTTCTGTCCTTACCAACGTGAATCGTGAATTAGCAGCCTTGCGCAAACGCCAGCGTAAACACGTCAAATCGGCTGCAGAACGGAGGAGACAGCGGAAAGAACATGCCAAGACCGTGGGCCTTGCAGGTTATACAAACGCTGGAAAATCCAGTCTTTTCAGGCGTTTATCTGGGAAGGAAGTTCTTGTTGAGGATCGATTGTTTTCAACGCTTGAATCGACGCTAGGACGGCTTGAGTCAAGCCCCCGTGTTCTCCTTGCAGATACGATTGGATTCATCGATGGCTTGCCAAATGCAACGCTGGAAGCGTTCAGAGCAACACTTGCAGAAGCGATTGAATGCGACCTACTGCTTCTTCTTGTTGATGCTGGTGATTCAATCGATGAAATGGAAAGAAAGCTCTTGACGTCCATTCGTGAATTAACTGAACGCGCATTGGAAGTCGATGAAACCTCAATTATGGAGCGCATTCAACTCGTTCTGACAAAACGAGACACGGTTGATTCGGAAACAATAGAATCCAAGCAAGCGATGATTTCTGAGCATGGATTCTCAAACCCACTGTTCATTTCTTCTCATTCAGGCGAAGGAATCGAAGCGTTGCAGTCCGTTGTTCTCAACACGTTGTTCGGGCCAAAACGGACGCTGCTTATTCACAATCCTGAACCAAATCAAATGGCATCGGAAGCGATTCTCTCTCGTATCTTCGATGCCGCCTACGTCCACGAGCATGAGAAAGACGAGAATGGAATTGAGGTTCGAATTAGTGCATCCGATGAGACCATTGCCATTCTCAATTCGAATTATGGTCAACGCATTGAACTCAAGTAGAGCAACAGGTTGGGAAATTCATGAGCGAAGAGGAAGTTTCGGATTGGGTCGGCATCGAAGGCCTGCCTGAATCCGAACCTTCGACAATGTTTGCGACATCCAACGCAACCTTCACCATCCCCGATACAACCTTGCATCCAATCACAAAATCGATTGCCATTTTCGTCTTGTTCATTGCTGCATCGGGCTTCCTCAACGGTCTTGATTACGCATCACCAGAATCTGGATTGGTTCAACCCGATGAATTCGTGTACCAATTGTCGCAGACTGCTCCACCAGATTCGGCCATGCTCGATGGTATGGTGTACGATCACAACGGCGAGCCTATTGAGGGTGCAGAGATTGTTCTTGAGTGGGAAGAAAAGCCAGGATGGTTCAATTCGAGTGTTACACGAACCGATGCAAATGGCTCGTTTTCCTACGAATACATCAAGCCAGGTCTTGCCCGAATTGACATCACTGTTGAGCGTGGTAATTACACGGATACGCTCGTGGAACGGTTGTTGCTATCACCTCCTGCTCTCATTGAACCGTATGGATTTACACGACTCGATTTTATCGTTCCATCTTCGAAAGCATTTGCTGATGAGCCGTGTCCATTTGAACAGGAAACATGCACAACCCGACTCATCGATCGAAACTTGGAACAGAAAGAAAATCCACGTATGGATCCAAGTGCAGCTGGCATTTACATCATGATTGGATATGCCTTCATGGGTGTCGCCGTGATTGCGGTTGGATTTGTCATCTGGTCGCTGCGAACAGGTTCTGTCGCCATCCTTCGAATGAGCACCATCTTTGCCTTCTTTGGTATGGGTCACTATTACGCTGCATGTATTCTTGGATTGACTGCGTTCCTACTCACTTTTGCAATCCCGAAACGAAACAAGGTCCTCAATACAGGCCCATTTGATGCAAACACCCAAACGCCCTTATGAAGCGAAATGCATCGCAAGCCATGGACCTGGCCAGTTGTACGTGGATGGTTCGCGAGTTGGGAGAGGCGGTGAGTTGCACCGTCTTGCTCGATGATGATTCGCTGCTCGTTGGAGGATGGGATGGTACCATCAAGCACTGGACCGAAGCTGGCGATTTGGTTTGGGAAGCGAAAACGCCCAACCGCATCTCATCGATGGTGATCAAAGATGGTTCCATCTATGCTACGTCTGGATTGCACATCGTCTGTCTTCAAGCCTCAACTGGAACGATTCAATGGGATGTTGCATTGGAAGGATCGGCCGATGCAGTCATGGCGACAAGCACATGCGTACTTGCTGCATCATCGGTGTACGATATCGAACACAACGATTTCATTGAATCCGCCATTTGGTCCATTTCGTTCGATGGAGATGTGCTCGCAACGCATCGAATGGATGAGCGCCCATGGACGCTCCACCCTTACAACGATGGGGCAATCGCAGGATTGGGGCGTCCGTTGAACGGCTATCTCATTCTCGATGCGAAGGGGGATATTCTTGAGCAAAACAAAGACTGGGAGAGCCCAACCATTTGTGCAACACATGGAGAGAATCCTGTGTTCGGGCTGGCCGATGGTTCCATTCGCTCAATGGACGGGGCGTTGGTGAGTTCGATGCAGTCTGCGATCAGCAATGTGATCAAACATCTAGATGGATACGTGGTTGCAGACGACGAAGGCAACATTGAATTCTTGGATGCTGGTGCTCAATGGAAAACAAATGGGAACGAAGTTGTTGCCTTATCACTTGGATTTGATATCGACAAGCAAGGGTCCTGTTGGGTTGCTCGATGGAACGGTTCGCAAGGCGAACTCATTGTTCATTCAATCATCAATGGCGAACAAATCGCCTCACTCGACGGTCATCGTGTCCATGACATGGCATTCAATGGTCAACGTATTGCAGCAGGTTGCGAGAATGGGCAAGTGTTCGTATGGGAAAGAGAACTCTTCCAGAGAAGAATGGAACAACCAAACCAGCAACAAAACGATCCGTTGAGGAGTGCTATGTTGGAAAAACTTCGTGCACTACGAAAATAA
>CALDQY010000294.1 GCA_937911445.1 uncultured Rhodobiaceae bacterium
AAGGACAAGGTCAGGGACAGGGTCAGGGACAAGGTCAAGGCCAAGGTCAGGGACAAGGTCAAGGACAGGGTCAAGGACAGGGTCAAGGACAAGGTCAAGGTCAGCAAGGACAGCAAGGTCAAGGTGGCCAACAAGGTCAGCAAGGCCAACAAGGTCAGCAAGGCCAGGGTGGTCAACAAGGCCAGCAATCTGGTCAACAGGGCCAACAAGGTCAGCAAGGCCAAGGTCAACAGGGCCAACAAGGTCAGCAAGGTCAGCAGCAGGATAACGGACAAGGACAGCAACAGCAAGGCGGCCAGCAAGGCGGTCAGCAAGGCGACCAGTCCCAACAAGACCAAGGAGGCCAAAACGGCCAAAACGGTCAGAACGAGCAGCAACAAGGCCAGACCCAGAACGGTCAGCAAGGTCAGCAAGGTCAACAAAATGACCAACAGCAAGGCCAGCAACTGGACAACCAGGACCAAAACGGCGAGAACGACAACGATGGTGACGGAATCCCAGACGATCTTGACAACGACGACGATAACGACGGAGTTGTTGACGATCTAGACCAGAACCCTAACGACCATGACAACGATGGCATCGACGACGCTGAAGACAACGACGACGATGGCGATGGAATCGATGACCGCGAAGAGACTCAGGACGGCGATGACAACACAAACATCTACGACCATGACAATGACGGAATCAACGACGCAGTTGACCTTGACATCGACAACGATGGAATCGACAACCGCAACGACTTCGATGACGCAAATAACAACGGTGTTAGGGACGCTGGTGAAGACCGAATGCGTGACCACGACAACGATGGCATGGACGATGGAGAAGACACCGACGACGATAATGATAACATCCTAGACGTGGATGAAATCGGTGGCGCTACCGGCGCATACCGATATGACCACGACAACGATGGAATCTGGGACAGCACAGACACCGACGACGATAACGACGGTTTGTCTGACTGGTTCGAAGCGAACGACGGTAACAGCCTAACAGGTCAATTCGACCACGACAATGACGGTATTGAAGACCACGTAGATGACGATGATGACAACGATGGAATCATCGATATATACGAACTTTGAGAATACTGAATTTGCTTAGGTAGTTGTTGTACACCCGTTCGAACTAGTTCGGGTCAGCTGATTTCATCGGGGGTTAGCCCCCGGTGGAA
>CALDQY010000295.1 GCA_937911445.1 uncultured Rhodobiaceae bacterium
CACAGCACAAATGCTCTCTGATTTGGGAGCAAATATCACCAAAATTGAAGCACCATGGGGCGATGATACACGGGGCTGGGGCCCGCCATTTGCAACAGACTTCGATGGTGAGCGTGTAGCAGCATATTTCCTGTGCTGCAATCGTGGAAAGACCATCCTTCAAATCAACTTGAAAGAAGAAAAAGATCGATTAATGGAACTGATTGAATGGGCCGATGTTATTGTTGAAAATTTCAAACCAGGTACGCTTGAACGGCTTATTGGCTCACTGCCAAAAGATACCATCGTTTGTTCCATTTCGGGATACGGCGCTACTGGTCCTCGCCGAGATGAACCTGGTTATGATCTCGCCCTTCAGGCAAGAAGCGGAATCATGAGCATCACTGGCGAGGCCGAGGGCGAACCTGTCAAAGTCGGTGTAGCATGGATTGACATCATCACCGGATTGTACGCTGGAAATGCCATCCTTGCAGCCCTTCTTGATCGAGAACGGACGGGGACCATTCGCCACATCGATGTGAGTTTGTGGGATTGTGCGGTGGCTTCCTTAGCCAATCAAGCGCAGAACGTTCTAGCGAGTGGAATCGATCCTTCTCGAATGGGTTCTGCTCACCCAAATCTCGTCCCCTATCGGGCCTTTGAGGCCAAGGATGGTTGGTTTGTTGTTGCCGTAGGATCCGATGCACAATGGTCCAAGTTCTGTGCTGTTTCAAGCATTTCTAATGTGGAGGAATGGCGCACAAACGAAGGACGAATCGAAAATCGAAACGAGATCGAATCGCTGATTCAAACCTGGGTGGAACAGCACACTCGTGCCGAATTGGAGCACTTATTACAAGGCATTCCTTGTGCTCCAATCAACACCGTTTCGGAAGCACTTGCAGACGCTCAAAGCATTGCTCGAGGCGCCCTACTCGAAGAGAACGGTGTTACAACGCTTGCAAGCCCATTGAGATTCATGCAACCTCAATGAGATTCACCAGTCGTGCCGCCTCAACAACATCCCCGTCCTCCCACCAATCAACTGCGATGAAGGTCGG
>CALDQY010000296.1 GCA_937911445.1 uncultured Rhodobiaceae bacterium
AACGCTCTGAAGGCGACCTGCATCCATCTCATCTTGTGTGATGTTGTTGCTGATGTTCTTGACGGCTACCTTCATCTTCAGGCCCCCTGTTTGCTACGTGTACTCACGTAGGTGATTTCGTATGGTTGTGGTTCCTCATTGGAGCGGATTGCATCACGGAATCGAATCAACCGCTTGGCAGGTCCTGGGACGCTACCCTTGATGAGGATGTAATCGGAGTTGACTTCGCCATAGTGGAGGAATCCACCTGCAGGTGTGATCGAGTGCTCTTCTGGGTTTGCAACACGTAGAACACGCTTGTTGAACTCGGTTCGCTGGTGGTATCCAGTTTGACCACCTTGCCGGATGGTCTTTCGGACGTATCCTGTACCGAAGTCACCCATGTTTCCGTGTTGTCGGCGCTTCTTGGAGTTCTTGTGTGATTGGAGCTTACCACCAAATCGTCGGATAACACCTTGCCATCCGTATCCCTTGGTAACAGCGACAATGTCGGTCATTGCTCCTTCCTCGAATGCATCGGTGAAGGAGACTTCGTCACCAAGTCGCTCTTGGGCAAAGGCGAGTTGATCGCTTGCAGCACCGCCATCGAGTCCAACTTCCATGACTTCAGGAACCTTGGATGGGGAACCAGTAACGTTGGAAGGTTGGGTGGCAACAATGAGGCGAACTTCGCACAGGTCTTGCTTTCCGAGGTTCTCGAAATGCTTGTCTGCGTCGTGATTCTTTCGGTTCGATACACGGTCAAAGATTTCTGGGAACGATTCAGTGAGTGTTTCTGCGTCAACCCATACTTCGCCAGCGGCTTGCTTGCCGTATGGTGTCATTCGATAACCACGCACACCGAGGATACGCATCTTTGGTACCTCGACAACGGTGACAGGGATTCGAATTTCCTGACCGGCGCTGGTTGATCGTGGATTGAGGTCTCGAGCTAGAACGTGTGTCATTCCGGCCTTCCATCCTGCAAATCCTTGCATTCGTACTTCGCTTGCGTCGCTGGTCGGCCATGACTTGACGTGACCAAACGGTCGGTTGGCCCGCTTGCGCGGGCTAAACGCCATGCTACCTCGACGTGGGTGGTGTCTTTTTGCCATTTTGGGCTCCTCCAATATTCTACAACACAGAGGCTCCGTAGAGCGTGCGAGGGCTCCTCAGGCCGGGAGTAGCCGTGACACAGAGCGCCATTTCCACGAGCGGGAAACGGTGCCAGCGGGTTCCATTCAGATTGCCCAACGTGTCTGGCTGCTCACCCTTAGAGCAACCTTCCGACTTTCCACCCCTATATGAGTAGTTCGGTGTTTGAAGTGCCTGAAAACCAACGACGTCGGCTCGTTTCTACCCTCGCACATCATCCTTTTGAACCCTCGACTTTTTCCTCAAATCATGCCTGTCTTGAGCCATCCATTCTTGCGGGATGGCATCGAGGCGAGAGGCTATCAAATCGCTGCAACGCAAGCATGCATTCGGTGTTCGACGTTGTTGGTGATGCCGACTGGATTCGGAAAAACGGCGGTTCAATGGAACTGCATAGCGGATGCTTTGGACTCTGGTATCGAAAAAATCGTCATCACTGCGCCAACCGTTGGCTTGGTTGAGCAGCAACGCCGGATGATTATCGAACGAATACAGATCGATTCGGAGCGAGTACGCACCTACACAGGGAGCGACCGTCCTGCGAAACGTGGCGATATTTGGAACGAAGGGACCATCATCGTAGCAACACCTCAAGTGATACGAAACGATGTTGATTCGGGTTTGATTCATTTGAACAATGTGGGCCTTCTCATCATTGATGAAGCGCATCATGCAAAAGGCAATCATGCAACTGCACAAGTCGCTGATCGCTATCAGTCCCAAGCCTCTGAACCTTGGCTCGTGGCAGCTACAGCAAGTCCTGGCTCAACGCAGAATGCGATACGACAATTGTGGAACCGTCTTAACGTCAATCGGATTTTTGTTGCAAAGCGGGAAGATGACCTACTCAAGCCCTACGCTGTTGACATGAACATTGCAACCATTCGGGTCATGCTCGATGCCAAAACGCTGGCCTTATTGGAGCCGCTCGAGGCGCATCAATTCGAAGAAACAGACGCTTTGAAACGACAAGGGTTCCTCGCTCCAACTGGCCATCTTACTGCTGGATTGATTGAAGAAGCTGCTCAGAGAGCGAGCATTGCAATTTCACGCAAAGATCCGAGAGGATACGACGCAGCACGACGAATTTCTGATGTCCGAAGAATGCACATGCTTCTTGATTTGTTGAAAACTCAAGGATTGAGATCGGCACGCTCCTATCTTGAGCGAGCCGATGAGCAACTGCGAGAAGGTGAACGCTCAACCAGTCGATTTCTGAAGAAGCAAGTCGTACACAACTTCCGTAAAGCAGTCCAGGGAATGGATGAATGCCATCCGAAGCCTGCATATGTTCGTCAACTTGTTCAGGAACATCTTGAAGAGCATCCCGATGAGCGTATTCTTATCTTTAGTGAGTACAGAGATACTGTCGACCATTTGGTTGATGATTTGAATCAGATACCGAATGCTATCGTCGATCGCTTCATTGGTCAAAGCAAGCGAGGCAAGCGGGAAGGAATGTCCCAGAAACAGCAGTTGGAACAGCTTGAACGCTTCCGCAACGGCGACATGAATGTGCTCGTTGCAACCTCTGTTGGCGAGGAAGGATTGGATGTTCCTTCCGCTTCAATGGTGTTGTTTTACGAGCCAGTTTCCAGTGCGATACGAACCATTCAGCGCCGTGGTCGAACTGCTCGGGAACGAAGTGGTTCGGTTCATGTTCTCGTTGCAAACGATACACGAGATGTGCATGTTCTCCACGCTTCAAGAAATCGAGAGAAACGTATGCATAGTGTGCTCGGACGAATGCGTTTGGAAACACCCCTTGGGTCGTACAAGATTCGCAAAGAAGGTAAATTGCTTGAATTCAGTATTGTTGAAGGTGAAACAAACCAACCTGCGCTTGAGTTTTTGGAACAAGAAAAGGTTCGTCTGAAATCTATAGAAAAGGATACGCAGAACAATTCCGAGGCAAAGATGGAGACACAAGAGGGCGTAAAAACCAGTATTGCACCAACACTGCATACGCGTTCTCGTTCTCAGAAAAGTCTCTTCGATTTTGGAGAAGAATCCGACGATCCGTGGAATCCAGTTCTTGATGGTCGAGACATCAACCGCCAATAATCATGGCTCGAGTTCGCAATTGTGCGAGTCGGTCTGGGAAATGGCCAAGAGCAAAGGCAACCAATTCTGCGAGGTGAATCACAGGGACGGAAGTATCCTTTCCGGTGACCTTACCTGCTTTGACCTGATAAGAATCGAGGTTTGCATGCGAGATAGTGCATGCGCTCACGACCAATTGTGCACCGTTTGCTTTTGCTTCAGAGAGGACCGATGCGGTCATACGGAGTGCAGTTTTCTCGTTGGTGAGAAGGCTTGGAGATCCAACGCTTTGGCATCGTGCTTCGTATGCCACTGGCGTACCACCAAGAGCCGTGATGAGGTCCTCGAGATAGTGTGGGTCAAACGGGTCGTCTTCTCCACAGAACCCTTCTCGTTGCATGTATGGCCCGTAATAGGCAGCGACCTTCATGTTGAGAGGATTCAATACGGCAGCTTTGACCTTGTCTAGGCCGATTTCTTCGACGAGCAAGTGAAGGAGATGGCGAGACTGGGATTCACCAGCATACTCAATCTTCGATGTACGTGCAATGAGATTGTTCAGTTGTGATGCCATCACTGGGTTGGCTTCCATGGTTGCAGCCGTATCGCAGTGAATGCTGTGCGATGTTGCACAAGAGGTCATGATGTCAAGTCCCTTTTCTTCAGCAAGAGCAAGGTTTCGTGCAGCGAGTGCGTGTTGAAGACGTGGTGAGGCCTGTCGGATGATGTTACCACCATCAGACGTTGCTTTTGGAAGTTCAATCAAATCGATTCCCAAGGTTTTGCAAAGAGGTTGGATGCAATCCTCAACCTCCATCATTGCGCCTCTTGCAACATTTCCGGGATAGTAGGCTACCTTCATCAAAACACCTCAAAATCGCTGATCAAGTTCGTTGAACAGGCTAACGACTTCGTGATGTCCCTCTACTTTGCCATTGAACATGTTCGGAATCTTACCTACACCTGCTGGTGGAAGGAGAAGAGCTTGGAGACTTCGGATAGGAGGTCCACCGGTTCGTGTGAATCCGAGCATCATGCGTGCGGACACGCCAGAGAAGACGTTGGAAACGAGACCCAATGGACCCAGAACTTGTCGGTAGAGCGTCGTTTCGTTGAGTTTTCCAGACCACTTAACTGAGCGACCATACCACTTGACGAGTCGTCCATGGCGGCCAGCGTTCTTGTATTCGGTAAGCAAACGACTTCTGGCATCGTTGAGGGTGTCTGAGAGCATAGCGCCTGTGGCGCCATGTCGAGCAATCGAAGCAGGGTCTGCTTCGCTCCAAATACCGCCCTTCCCTTGAAGCGATGCCATCAATTGAGCACGGTGCTTTTCGGAGGTTCGTGGATCGTTGATGCGGACCCAACGCTGAAGGTGAATACCAGGACCTTCGTATTCTGAGTCGAAATCGACCGTATCTGACATGCCGTGAACGAGCATGTGACTTGATACAGCATTCATCTGGTGAAGAGCGAGAGCTGTTTCAGAGGCAAGGACACCAACGGCTTGTCCACTGAGCAAGCGCTCTCCTTCTCGAGGGTCAGCTTGCATCCATGGGTTTGCTTTGCTGCGGTTCTCTTCGAACCTTCGAGTATCGACAATGAGGTCGCGAATGACTGGGTAACCTGGAAGAGGCTCGACCTTCAATCGGCCGTTGGAAACAAGGTCGCCAACGCGAGCAACGTCTGAAAGAACGACACGTCCGTTGGCACGAACACCTGTTGTTGCCGTTCCACCGACGACTCCTCGACGGAAGGCGAAACTTCCATCGACGTCTCGCTGGAAGGTTGTAAACAGGTCCTCGAGGGATGCTGATGCTGGGACAGTCGTAGCGATAACGTCCCAACCTCGCTCGCCTTGAGCAGGACAGTAGCGGAACAATTCGAGTTCAACTACAATTTCAGTTGCATCGATGATTCCGGGAGCAAAGTCACCTTCGATGACATCGTCGTCATCAGAGGTTCCGTAAGCAATCATTTCCTCAATGAGTTCAATTTGGAGCGTTCCAGAGTCATCGACGCACGCGATGCGGGGAAGTGCTTCTTGCACCCACTCGGCCCACGGTGGCTCAAAGTCCACATCGCAGAGTTTGATCTCTTGCACGCTTGTTGCACCGAGACCGGCAAGTTTTCCATCCCAATCAAGACCTGCCTTACAGAATTCATCGTAGGATGTATCTCCAATGGCACAAACAGAGTAATGCATGGATGCAAGTGCAGGTGCATCGGATTGAACAGATTGCCACAATGCCTCAGCGTTGTCTGGCATTTCTCCTTCGCCCCATGTCGATGTAATGACAAGAAGACGCTTGATGTTGGCGAGATTGGATTTGTCGTATCCATCCATGTCGACGACGCTTGCTTCAAGACCATAGTTGGACGCCATCTTTGCCGTTTTCTCAGCAAGGCCAGCAGCGTTGCCTGTTTGTGAACCGAAGAGGATGGTCAGTGAGCGGTCACCACCCATCAGTGCAGTAAGTTCCTCAGATGCAGCGCCACCGACTGCGATGGCTGCAGGAGCAACTTCGACGGCTGCTTCAGCAGCTGGTGCTTCTGCAACATCTTCGGTTTCTGCTCCATCAGCAACGAGTTCGAACTTGATGACTTCGACTGGACATGCCTCAGCAGCTTCGAGGATGATGTCGGCGTATTGGGCACCGAGATCGCCTGTGAGCGGGCTCTTGCCTTCGTTTCGGTCAAAGGCTCCATCTAAGCGAACTGCAGCGAGGATTTGTGATGTTTCATCTGTCACTTCGAACACTTCTGGTGCGATGTCCTGACATGCATCACAGGTGATACAATCTTCGTCAATCCAAACCTTTGCAACGACCGTCATTTCATGACCCCCAAAGCGTCCGCTTCGCGGACAATTTTGCCACCGAACATCGGCCTTTCAACCTTGCCACGTAACCGTGGCCCGTTTTGTTATGTTTTTTGAGCGACTCATCACATATGGAAGTCGTCTTCGCCACCAAATCCATCAGCCATGCTAACGCCCTTGGAAGAGATGACATCATCAATGCGTAGAATCATGATGGCGGTCTCTGTAGCAGATTGAATCGCTTGTTCAACCACTCGTAGCGGTTCTAGGACGTTTGCAGCTTGCATATCAACAACTCCGCCCTCGTAGACGTTGATTCCAGCATGCGATGCGCCATCAGCGTGGGCTTTGCGTAGAGCGATGATGGTCGTGACAGGATCAAGACCTGCGTTCTCAGCGAGGGTGCGTGGAATGATTTCAAGAGCAGAGGCAAAGGCTTCGATGGCCATTTGTTCACGTCCGCCGATGGTTTCAGCGTACGTCCGCAGATCACGACTCAGTGCAGCGAGAACACTGCCACCGCCGGTGAGAACTGCACCATCTTCCCAAGCAACTGAAACGACACCAACAGCATCATCGAATGCGCGCCGGATTTCATCGACGACGTGCTCTGTTCCGCCTCGAAGGAGAACGGAAACAGATTTCGCCTCAGGACACCCTGTGATGAAGGTCATGTCGCTTTCTCCAATCTTGCGCTCTTCGACACGGGCAGCTTGTCCGAGGTCGTCTCCAGAGAGGTCGTCCATGTTCGTAACAATACGTCCACCAGTTGCCTTGGAGAGGGCTTCCATATCCGATTTCTTTGCACGGCGAATGGCAAAGACGCCAGCCTTGCTGAGGTAGTGCTGGGCAAGCTCGTCGATTCCTTTCTGACAAACGAGAACATTAGCACCAGATGCGGTGATTTTGTCGACCAACCCCCGGATGTAGTTCTCTTCTTCTGCAAGGAAGGATGCGAGTTGGTTTGGATCGGTGATCTGAATCTTTGCGTCAACTTCTGTCTTCTTGACTTCGACTGCAGAGTTCACGAGTGCAATCTTGGCATCGTTGATGCTGCGTGGCATACCTGCATGAACACGCTCCTTGTCTAGCAGAATTCCGTCGATAAGGGATGAGTCTTTGATGGAGCCACCTTGCCGCTTCTCGACTTTGATGTCGCTTAAATCGACCAAGCGCTCACCTTCATCGATAACGCCAACAGCATTCACTGCACGAACACAGATATCAGCCATGAAGGCCTTGACGGCTCCTGCTGATTTTCCTGTGAGAGAAGTCTTTGCAACTTCAAGGAGAACCTCATCGTTTCCTTCTGTCGAAATTCCATGGCTCTCGAGTAATGATATAGCCTTTTCAGCAGCCAAACGGAATCCTTCACAGATGACGGTAGGATGGACATTCTGTTCAATCAAGTCTTCCGAGCGCTTGAGAAGCTCACCGGAAAGGACGACGGCAGAGGTTGTTCCATCGTAGCAGTGTTGCTCTTGTGTTTTGGCAACTTCGATGATCATCTTTGCAGCAGGATGTTCGATGTCCATTTCTTTGAGGATGGTTGCACCATCGTTGGTAATGACAACATCGCCCATTGAATCGACAAGCATCTTGTCCATACCTTTTGGACCCAGCGTAGAGCGAACGGAGTCTGCAACTGCCTTTGCAGCTGCGATGTTGTTTGACTGTGCACTGCGGCCTCGTGTGCGTTGTGTTCCTTCTTTGAGAATGAAGATTGGTGCCTGTCCGTTTCCATACATGTTGTTCACCTTGTGTTGTGGGCGAGTTGCTGTGGGTCTTGAACCCTACGACTGAGCAGTTTACAACTGTCCATCGAGATATTGTTGACCGTAATGCTCCCATTGCTCCATTGTCCAACCATCTGGGAGTCCACCTGGTGGGAGAGGAGGACCTGCAGAAACAGACGCAGGCGGTGCAGCCTCAGGAACTGCGACCGTTTCAGGACTTGGTGGTGCAGCCATCGGAACAGTAGGTGCGGCTGCAACCGCTCCGTAGGTCGCTGTCAAAGAATCTTGGTACATGTCGTCCCAATCGTCGAGATCGTCTTCCTTCTCAATGGTGGTAAGAATCTTGAACGTGATGAATCCAAGGACGCCGACAACAATCAGGAATCCAGACCAGAGAACGATGTTCTTGACCAATTCACCATCATCTTCAGAAGATGCGCCATCTCCATCACCTGCGGTCGGGATCTGCTTTTGCAGGACAACGGTGAGTTTTGCAGTAGGCGAGTCTGCCACAGTCAACGACGTGGCATATATTGTGAAGTTCACGGTGAGCGTGTCAGAGGGTAAGTTGATCAAAGTCGCTTCGCTGACTTGCACCTCAACCGTGACGGTTCGAGACATGTCTGATTCGAGTGCGAACTGACGGTCATCGCTGTTAATTCGGACGCTGAGGTAACTCGACCAATCGCCATCGACCTTGTCCATTGAAATGGTTTGAGAGGGGTAGACCAGCGGGTTAAGTTTGTTCTTGACCTCGACGTCCATGACGTAAATGAGGTCTGCTTCCTCGATGGAGATCGGTGCAGGTGGTGTCAAGTCAATGGTTCCTTGACGACCGACAAGATAGGTTGCTTCTCCAGTGTCAGAAATACTTGGATCGTTAACGGAGGTAGCGGTCAAGCCGAGTGTTCGAGAACCGTCTGCACCAGCGAGGAATCGGAATCGTACTCGAGCATCCCAAGATTCGCCAGAAGGAATGATTGGTGTCGTAGCAACATTGCCAATTGGAACTGGATCGATGAGTTCAGCGACCATGCCTTCTGGGACATCGAGCGTAATGGTAAACCGATCATCGCTGTTACCGTAGTTTGTGATGTTGAACGTGCGGTCTGTCGTATCCATTGAACCAGGCAAGAACGACTGGTCAGAGGATTCATCCATGACAATAACAGCCGCAGTGTCCAAAATCTCGACATTGATTCTGTACGTGACGGAAACGGAGGCATCATCGACGTTGGTTGCGATAACATCGACGTAGTATGGAGCAGGGGACAACCCAACAGGCATTGGGAGGGTCAGAATGATTGTTGTCTCTCCATCCCACGCATCGAGGATAGCGGTTGTTTCTCCTGCGAGTTCTGCGCCAAGGAGGTACCGATGCGGTCCACCGAGGGAAAGCGCATATTGCTCATCGTCGTTACCGAGGTTGAGCAGTGTCATGTAGACCGTTTCAGTCACACCATCTGCAGCGCTTGAGAAGGTGTCCTCATCAGCAGAGATGCTTGCTTGTCGCAAAATTGGAACCTCGATGTTTCGTCCAAGGATATCAGCACCGAACAGTGATGTTCCGCACGAAGGACAGGTGGCTCGCAGATTGAAGGAAACAACGCCAGGTGTTGCAAGGCTGTTGGCCGTGACATTGAGCTTCAAGTTGATGATCTCGGCCTTACCAAGGATAATTGGATTAGGAACCGCCACACCTGTTTCGTCCTCAACAACGGCACTCCAGCCTTCATCAGAGAACGTTGTGACAAGGTTGTAGGAAGCATCGCGGTTTCCGACGTTCTGAAGACGCACTGGGATGAGACCGGATTCACTCGGTAGCAATGTATCTGCGAGAAGCGGTGTTTGTGAGGTCAATGAAACTCCAAACTGCTCAGTAACAGCGAGATTCATGGTCACTCGGCCCTTCTCACCGGAATTGGTACCACCGCTGTCTCTGAACCAAACCTGCCATGTTTGTTGTTGTACGTCTGCACCTGCTGGGATGCTGATGTTGACGTAAACATCGGTTGTTTCACCTGCACCAAGTCCTTGGATGATGACCGGTGAAAAGAAGTCGTTCGGGTTCGTTGTTTCAATTCGAATCGAAGGGAATGCTGGATCCATCCATGTCAAGTTGGTGACGTTGGAGTAGACGGAAATGGTCGCACTAGAGTACCCGTTGTTGGTCACCATGCAGTGAAGAGAAATGGTATTGGAAGGGGGTGACGAGTATCCTGCTTCTGGATTGTCGCAATCGATTCCAAGCTCGAAGTCTGCAACCTTTGAGACACCGAATTGGATGAAGTCGTCAACGTGCATGCCTTCAGAGGCACCGCTGTTGTCCGAATTGAACAACAGACCAATTGAATATGAATTACCACCAAGGAAGAGGTCAGGGTTGGCAAGGCCGGGAATTTGAGCCCAATCAGCTTGAGGGTCCCATGAAACGTTGGTCCATTGACCCGGAGCTGGACTTGGCGCAGCGTTTGTGAAGTTCCATGTCAACGATTCCATCTTGTTGTTGTAATTTCCAGAACCTCGCCACAACTCGAAAGCGACGTTGTCACCGGCAGCGAGCGAACCCCAAGTTTGGGCGTAGAATTGCGTTGAAATGAATTCACCTGCGAAGAACGTCTTGCGGCAAACGTAGGTTTGGTAGGTTTGCGACATTCCGGGATCAAGTTGTCCAAGTGCGCCGCATTGTCCACCAGCAGGGAAGAACATGTGGACAAGACGGTCATGCGCACCGGATGGGTAGTCTGCGCCAGGGTTGGAATGGCGCCAATGGTCTGTTCCTTCTGGCCCTCCTGTATCGGTTTGCCAGCTTCCTCCACCGGTAGCGTCACCACCGCTCGAAGGGTATCGGCCCGAGATAAAGGTCGGAGATTCAACTGCGAGTGTGGTACCATCGAATTTATCTTTCATGATGGCGACTGGTACGGCCTGTTCGAGAACGTCGTTCTCGTTCAAATCGTCTCCGGAGTAGAGAACGCTAGCTCGAACGATGAGACCTCCACTCAAGTCGTTGGTTGTCGTGTTGAGAATGGAATGCGCAATCATTGGTGTCCATGCATAACTGCCTTCGCCTTTTTGCTGACCGACAAGTTCAGCCGTGGTCCAGTTGTAGGTTTCGATAACATATCCAATTGGGTGAACAATTTCAATCATGCCCATGGCAGAGCGACCTGTGAATTGGTTTCCAAGACGCTGAACCTCAACAGTGATTTCAATTTCTTGTCCCATGACGAGATAATCTACCACGGACTGGTCGGATTGGACCCACATGTGTGCCGAGTCGGTTGCGTTTCCGAGTGTAATCTTCGTGACGCGGAAGTCATCGTTCGGACCGCCTCGACCAGAGGCTGCTTCGGCTGAATCCAGCACAAGCAAAGAAGCGGTCTGAAACACCATGAGCGCAATCAAAAGCATAGGAATACTGCGTCGCATTGTCATCAACGTTCATCCCAACAACTTACATCATATGAAGATGGCCGTTGTTTGCTCTCTAACTTTCGTTACGATGTTCATCAGAAATGAGGCCCTGAATCGTAGGTTGGTCATAGGGAGGGGCATCATCGGATTGCAAATCGAGAAGGCTGTTGTCAAACTCTGGTAAATCCAGTGCCATATCACCTTCCAGGGTTGGCAAAGAAGGAGGCGTTAGATTGGATGTTGTACTTGCCAGAGCATCCACTCCAGTTGGCGTTGCCGCAGCCATCGCAGACAATCCCGTTGTGATGTCTTGGCCTTTGGAGGCCACACCTGCTGCTGCCGCAACCGCAAGTGTAGCCGTTGTTGACACTGCTGCTGTTGTCACTTTTCCAAGCAGTCCAAAATCGGGCGAATCCATGCTATCGAAACGGGAAACAACATCATCCGCTTGACGCATCCAATCTGGTGGATTGGTAGAACCTCCCTCCAGTACTGCAAGAGTGGTGAAGGCTGCAAGTGGCATAACGGCGAGTGCTGTGAGGAGATCGAGGAAACTCGTTTCTGGAATCAGTGCGTTTCCGAGGAAGGCCTCGAAGAGGTTGGCCTCAAATGTGATGGATAGTTCAGTATCTTGACCCATCCAACCCAGCACAACCAAACTTGCGAATCGGCCCATCAGCCACAAAACGAGCACCGGTGCGAGCCACGAGAGTTTGGTCATCGAAATCAACCAGCGCCGAGTAAAGGTTGCAATACCAATGTATTTTCGGCAAAATCGAGGATACAGCCGCATGGCCATGAGCAAGCCAATGATGTAGAGGAGAATCGCAAGCTCAAGTCGTCGATTAAGTCGAACAATCGATTCTGGTATCATCATGACCAAGGTGAGCGGGATGGTCACGAGAAGAATCTGGAACGGAACTGCGAGGAGCAGCAATCCTCCATGTGTTGAAATCAAGGAATGCCCACGCATCATTCGACGATTGACGAGTGTCGATAAGGAACCATGCGGCGATGAGGAGAACGTCTCACGCGCTCGACGCAAACTGGATGCCGAACGGCCTCCTCGAGACATGCCAAGTGCTGCTTTCCATCCACCCCGTTCCACAACTCGAATCGGTTGATATCCACCCATAACAAGAGCGAGGAAAAGGGCCAACATACCGTAACTGAGGGAAGCTGCCATGATCCAAGGGAGCATCTCCCGTTGGATACCGATGGTAATGTTTTCACCGGTCATATCGAGTTGAAGGAGATATGTTATGGAAAAAGCAGCCATCGGCGTTAGGAATATTTGACAGAAAACCACGATGGTCAACCATATACGGGCAGTCAATGGTCCACGTTGACTGGCCCGCCCCATACATCGGATGGATTCGAATGGTTAGACAAAGGTTCCCCTTGATTTGAAGAAGGTTTGGTCAATTTTTGCCATCATCTGGAACGACCATCGGCCGACCTTCACTCAACCATAAACGAAGCCAACCGCGGAAGAATCCATCTTTACGTGGGCGACCGAGGTCGGGTCGCATCATATCTTCGAGTTTCTTTGAACATGACTCGCATCGAATCGATTCAACCCACCATTGTGGTTGTGGGTGAGGACAGCATGCATCTTCTGAATCTGCGATGTTCATCACCATCTGAAGCCGTTGTGCCATCTCGAGTGTACATGCTACAGGCGCTCCTCCAAGAAGCGCTTGGCCACGGGAAAGGAGCGTCCATCCACCTGCAAGGAACAGCCCGTATCCAAAGGTGGATTGACCGCCAAGAATGCTCAGGTATCCGAATAAGAGAGGAAGGAATGTTGTGTACGTTCCGAGTCGATGGAACCAGCGCATGTGGAGAACGCGTTGGGTGAGACGAGGTGAAAGTGGAATTGGTTCCGGGTGTGGTGGAAATCCTTTGTTGAATCCAGAGGTTCGACAGAGCACCATGAAAGGTACACGAGGGATGAGGTGACCCAGTAAAAATCCTGCAATCAAAAACAGAATTGCAGATAACATAGATTCCACATCATTGGTTGTTGAGGCGCTTCAGGGTTGCTTCGACCTTGTCCATCCCTCGAGAGATGTCTTCCTGAGAGATTGTGAATGCGAAGCGAAGATGACCTTCACCGGACGGGCCAAATGCAGTTCCTGGCGAACAAAGAACACCATCCTTGAGCAATTCCATAGCCAACTCTTGACTGTTCAATCCAGGGACCTGAATTTTCGGGAAAACGTAGATCGAACCTTTCGGCCGATGACATTCAACGCCTGGCATGGCATTGAGGCGATCGACGATGAGGTTGCAACGTGCATGGAATTCCTTGGCAAGGATATCAGGATAATCCGATGCTTTTTCCATTGCTTCCAAAACGGCATACTGCATGGCATCGTTTGAGCAGGCTGTAATGTAATACTGCATCTTAATGACCTGCTTCATTGCTTCAATATTCGCTGACATGATGTACCCAATTCGCCATCCGGTCATGGCAAAGGTCTTGGAAAACGAATTGATGAGGAGAACTTTGTCGTAATCGGTTCCTACAAACGATACGTGCTCGGAATCGAATACAATTCGGTCATAGACTTCATCGGAGAGAATCCACAGGTTGTGCTTCTTTGCAAAGGCAAGAAGCTCGTCCCTTTGTTCAATCGTGAGCGTTCCCCCGGTAGGATTCGATGGGAAATTGTAGAGAATCGCCACGGTGTTTTCGTCGACCATGGATTCAAGATCTGTAATTGTGGGGACAAATTCATTCTCGAACAGACATGGGTAATAACGGCTCTCACCACCACATAGGGTGACGTCAGGCCCGTAGAGAGGGAAGTATGGTTCAGGCAGAAGGACGTTCTTTCCAGGGTCAACCAACGTCAAGAACAAATTAAGCAATGCGTTGGTACCTGACATGGTAATGCAGACATTGTCCTCCGAGAGGCCTGGCTCAAGATAGTGCCAAGAGCCGGCAATTTTGGAACGTAGAGCAGGCAGTCCTGCTGTTGTTGTGTATTTATTCCGACCATCAAGCATGGCTTGATGGAAGGCCTCGATAGCGATAGGCGGGGGTTGGAAATCTGGCTCGCCCAGGCCAAAACTGATGACATCATCACCGGCCAAATCGAACATCTTCCGTACACCAGTCGGTTGAATGGCTAAAGCTCGTTGACTAAAGTCAGCCACGATCATCACCACCTTCCTCTGGCTCGATGATTGCATCAACAACCTCTTGTTCAGATGTTGGCGGTGGAACGTACGTCGCATTCTTGCTTTCGTAGTCGTCACCATCGCCACCGAGGAGAATAATTAGAGCAAGAACCAACAGTGCAATCGCTAAACCTGCCATGATCAATTCCTGTACACCAAACTCCTCATCGGCTGCTTTTCCGTCCCAAGTTCCTGCAACGGATGTTGCTACCATCAAGGATTGAACACCTTCAGTGTTGACGGCTCGAATCTCCACGGTTCGGTTTCCTTCCATAAGTTTCGATGTGTCAAGAGCGACACTCCAGTTGAAACGTGCAAACGGCCCGAGAGCCTCGGCATCCTCATCAAAGGTTGCAGACATCCATTCGCCTCCGTCAATTCTGTACTCAACGGCAGAAACGGCACTGACTTGTCCCCAGGCAAGGCCAGTCAAGGTCGTGATGCCATCAGAAGTGTTACTGTCCATGATGTGGACTTGCGTTGTGACATCGACTTCGCCAGTCAAACCTTGGTACTTGAGGTCAAACGACATGGAGACTGCTGCGTAGGCATCGACCATTCCGAAGCCAAAGTCTCGGTTCCAGAACGGATCAACATCCGGAGCGGAAGGCTCGCCTTTGCGTTCAGCAGTGAGTTTGAGAATCTCCTTGATTTCAGCCGGAGAAAGGTCAGGATTCGCTTCAAGCATCATGGCCATGATACCTGAAACAGATGGTGTAGCGTACGATGTTCCGGATCCACGACCTGTGTAGCCATTGGAACTTGCATCGCCACCGATGAAGTTGTTGCAACCACCAGACGACACACAGCCTTCAGCTTGGATGATGTTGGAACCCGGAGCAGTAACTTCAGGCTTCAACTCGTTGAGCGGATTTCCATCGCCGTTGTCGCGACGAGGACCACGTGAAGAATATCCTGCAATTGTATCATCTTCCCGGTCAATGGTGTTTTGATCGTCCGTAGCCCCGACTGTGACCGACAAATCCGAGGAACCCATTCCAGAGAGACCATCGTTGTCAGGACCATCGTTGCCTGCAGCGACGCTCACAACGACACCAGCAATCATGGCTTCATCGAGGATACGACTGTGCATGTCAGAACCATCTGAGCCGCCTCCTTCGTGCGATGTGATTCCCCATGAAAGTGAGATGATGTCGATTCCATACTCGCTTTCATCAGCACCCGCCCAAGCATCGTCCTTGTGATCAATAATCCATTGCAAGCCGTTCATGGCCGATTCGTAGAATTCTTGTGATAGTAAATAATTCTCAAACGGTCCTGCTCCAGCATCGGTTCCAATTCGAACGTCAACAAGTGCTGCATCAGGCGCTGCACCGTAGAAATCCGTTTGCTCACCGTTGGCATCAAGTCCTGTTGCAGCAGCCATACCCATACAGGCCGTACCGTGTTGATGGCCATCGTCTGGATCGAAACTACCGTCTTCAACTCGACCTCCAGCAAGGACACATGCAGGGTCGCTGTGAACGAAACAAACAGCATCGTACCCTGCAACGAACTTCTCGTTGAGACCTGGGTGCTCGTTGTCAACGCC
>CALDQY010000297.1 GCA_937911445.1 uncultured Rhodobiaceae bacterium
TCTGAACCTTGGAATTCAACATAGATGGACGTCAAATCGTTGGATGGAGATACATCGATAACGTTCAATGGAGCCATTCGACGAACAACACGAGGTGCAGCATCGTCGACAATGACTCGAAGAGTCGTTGAAACAAGAGTTCCTGTCATATCTTCTCCACGACCGGGGATGTTGGTGATCGATATCAAACAGGTACGTGTCGGGGAGGACTGCAGGGATTTGGCTGAATCGAGTGGTACCTCGATGAGGTATTCACCATCATCGGTCAGTGAACCATCGCTCCATAGTTTCTCACCATCGAAGACTTCGACTAAGATTCCAACGTCTCGTGGAGCAGGTACGTTGCTGCCTTCGTAAACAACTCGACCACTGAATGCGAGTCGGTCGTCCTTGCGGACACGTGTGCCATCAGCGACAGGTCCTGTACGAGGTTCACTCACATCCTCCACAACATAATCGGTTGGAGAGAGTGTGAAATCGTTCTCAACACGGAAGGTATGTTCCAAGATGAGCAATTCCCTGTCCTCGGGGGAACCACGTTCCTTGAACAACAAGGCAAGGTCGCCCATCTCTTCATCTGGCCAGTCCCATGCAAAGACGAAGTTGTAGGTGACGATGATCCATGGTAGGCCCGATTCGTTCGTAGTTTCTCGCATCGAGCTGCTCGGTAGGAGATGGATGTAGTTGCTCTCGCTCCAGAACGAGTTGTTCAGACCGGAGTAGGAAATTCGCTGTGCGTCTCGGCTCGGGTTTGGTCCTTCAAAGTCGAAAACGAGCGAAATATGTTCGAAATCAATGGCCGTATTCGCATCAATGAATCCAACGGTAATCGATTGCTCAAGACCTGCAAAGACTGGGGCATCATCGGTGTGTCCAACCCACTCCAGTCCAGTAAAGATGGCTTCTGAATCCTTACGAGTTTGGAAGGTTGCATCATCAAAACTGAACCCTGGGCCGGAATTGAGGTTGTAGAGGACACCCTCATCATCGTATTGGGTGTAAAAGACAGGGTTACCTGCTTGGTCTCCACCCGACCAGTAATAGGACACACGTCCCATGTTTGGATTCCGTGAGTGGTCAATGGTCGTCATGAACCACTTGCTCTTACTCTCACTCATGTTGGTGACGCGCTTGCTTGCATATTCGTGGTCATCGGCAATACCGTTTCGGTTGAGGTCATGATCGGCTTCAACCCAGTACATGAGGGTCAATTCCATCGGAACACCGATCTCATCGTGAACGAGGATTCGAACGTCTTGCTGGTTCACGCCAGCCTCGTACGAACCATCGGCAGGGAAGACGGCTCGACGTTCGGGTGGTGTTGCATCGACACGGTAGGTTCGACTCCAATCAGAGTTTGGTGCCATAACGTGTGTTGGATTGCGTTCGTTGTAGGTCTGAACTTCGTAGTTCAAGCCATCAGGTACGTCGATGTTCGGTGTGACGACACTAATGAAGAACGAGCCGTTGATGTTGGTGGTATCCCTTGCTGTTGACTCGACCCATCCGTTGCGGGAAACACGGACGTCAAAGGCGCTGTCAAGTGGTGCATCATCGGAATCCATGAACCACATTGCGCCCTGAAAGTGCAGTGTTTCACCAGCAGCAACCCAAGCATTGTTGGGCACATCATCTCGAACAAGGTCACCCTCATTGTCACGTACCTTCATCCATCCAAGGCCAAAGGTTCGATTGACGCGGAGACCTTCTTCACTGATGAGATCAAGCGGTGAGAAGCCAGCCGAACCGCTGTCATCCAAACACCCCGTCTTGAATCGAACATTGCTTTGGTCCGGGAATTCGCTTGTAATTCGGAAAATCCAGTGGATTTCAAGGATGCTGTTGTTAAGAATAGAGTAGGAGTTCCCATCCATGACCACAAACCCATCTGGGTCGTTTGGTGATGGGAAGATGTCACCATCTTGCCAGAACATGGTCGGATTTGACGCAGATGACGTGGTCATGAGAGTTAACGTCGCTTCGCGAATCTTTGTTGCACTCTCACCCACGATGTGGCGAGTAACCACTTCGTATGGTTCCGTCCGCTCGTGCAAAATTTCTCCTTCAGGAATTTCAATTCCGAGGTTAACGGTCTGAATCGTGTAGGTGACACTGAACGAGGTAAGGGTGAGAATTCCGCTGCTATCAGAAACCAAATCGATCGGAATATCCACGTAACCAAGGCCGGAGCCTGGAATTCTATCATTGAACCCCTTGATCACGGTGTTCATTTGACCAACGGCATCGATGGTCTTGGTTCCAACCAAAGGACCGTTTTCTTTCCAACCCTGTGTTTTTGCTGTAGGTGGACTGAATCCTTCAGGAATGTCCCATTTTGATTCGTCGATGTAAGGGTGGTCGATTTCAAATCCTGGGTTTTCTGGAGCGTTGCTGTGCAATGCGACTTGGATGTCCTCCAGCACGGGTGTGAGCGCAGAATTACTTGTTGAGAAAGACACTCGAAGGCACAAATACCCATAACTCGGTGTTGTGAACGCCTTGGTCAATCCTGATTGTCCAAAGGAGGTCAAACCGCTGCTGCAGAGGCTTGAGGTACTGCCTCCAAGTTGGACAGAAATGGAAGTGCTCGCCGGAATGGTCGCATTGTAATGGACGGTCGCAGCGACATAGGAAGGGAACGGGTTGTTGTAATTTGAACGAACGTAGAAGTTTCCGCTGCTGTAGTAATTCGTAGTGTACTGGACGATGACTTGGTCGAGTATCGGCGTTGCGCTGGATGTTCCATTGAGCGTTGCTCGCCAAGTGATTTTGTTGCCACTGTTGGCGAAGGTCTTCGTAGAGCCAACGCTAATCGGCTTCCAAGTGACGCCATCGTCATTGGAAACGTCGATGTCGATGGATGTTCCAGTCGGCATGTATCCAATCGCACTTTCGAGCTTGATTTGGTCAACAGCTCGTGTTGCAGTCGTGGTTTGGCCATAGACTGTAGTAGAGGTTGAAGTTGGTGTGCGGCTGTCCGTGACACTTCCATCGCCCCACATGTGGATCTTTCGAGCCACAGTGTTGCAGTACGATGTGTGATAGCAAGAGAAGTAGATCTTGCCTTCATCATCAATCTGTGTGATTCCGTAATGCCCGCCGTTCGGCATCTCTTGCATACCCATCTTGGTGAGACTGAATCCGTTCATACTGAAGTGATGGTGACGTGAACCTTGGATGTTGTACTCGTTGAGAATAATACGGGGGAGATCAACAACCAAACCGGAGTTCTGGTTTCCTGCTGTCGAAGTCGTCTTGTAGTTGTAATCTGCTGCAGTACCGAGTGACCATGTTGAGTTGATCGACCTTGGGTTGCTAGGATTAACCTCCATGAGGTATCGGTTGTAGGTTGGAAAGGTTGAGGAATCATAGTAACTGACAAACATCTTGCCCGTGTCGTCATCGAAGTCAACTCCGGTGAGGTAGTAGGGGTATCCATAGTTGTAGTAGGTGGAACATTGCCACTGTGTCTTTGCTGCATTGAGCGTCCACTTGGTCAGGTAATAGTACGAGTAAGAGACGGTCCAAATGTTTCCGTTCGGGTCAACGGCTGCATCGTACCAATAACTCGATACAGAGGAGGTACAACCAGAGGTGCTGATGCTTGCGGAACCGAGCAGTGCGCCGGTTGTTGCGTTGATTCGCTGAATGCTCGGTGCAGTGTACATCGATGTACTCGAGTAACGAGTTGTATGAATTTCGTGCTCGGATACTGGTACCACGATACCTCGATAATTCCAACTTGCACTGGATGAAACCGAGAGATCTGTAAATTGCTTTGTGACGCTGGTGTAACCTTGGTCACCTAGGGCAACGAATTGACCGGTTGTGTTGATGGTCGCTGAGTTCGCTGTAGTGAGATCGGTGCTTCTGCGGAAATTAACGACGTTGTTGGTTGGATTACCGCGCAGCGATATCTCATCGTTGGCCGTTTCCATATTGGTGCGTGAACCGTACTGGAACGATCCTGTTTGCTTGCTCGACCATTGACCTGTACCGACGCCACCGAAGTCGTTGTTGTTGGTGAAGTTGCTCCATGTCGTGGTGCTCGCCTCACCAAGGAAGTTGAATTGGGCCGAGGTTACCTCAGCGCCGAATGGGAACGTGATGACACCAGCAGATCCGTTTCCTTGGCCATTGAAGGTGTGCGTATACGAGGTTGCACCACCTTTGAACTGTGTTTCAGTCGTGGCAGACGAGGCGAGTGGTGCCATCACTGAAATGAAAAAGATAAGAACGAGAAATACCGCTTTACGCATAGTGTACACACCCACTGCCGCAAACTATCTCACCTAAGCATATCAACGCATCGGCTCGTGGTCACAACACAGTTTTCCGTAACCGTCTTGAAGAACAGTGTTCGTAGGTAACATTGAGGGGCGAACATGGCAGGTGTATTTTCTCGGTGGTGGACGGCTCAGCATGGACGCCAATACTCGATTCTTACAACTCTTTTTGGAGCGTTTTTGATCCTGTTTTTGGCAGGTCTATCTCAGCTGTTGTTCCTCCAAGAATCTGCTACATGGGGAGAATACACCGGAGCAGCGATTGGCCTACTCGTCGCTGCTGCAACCGGGTTAATCTTTGTTACACCTGAGTTCTTGGTGTTCAAGGGTCACGTTAGCACATTGGATGAGCTCTACGAGATTCGAAGCACGGCAGAGTTGAAGCGACGACGATCTGAAGGCGATCGTTCTGCTGCTGCCCTAGGTGCAGGGTACGAGGAGCGTTGGAATGCGTTTCTCCAAGAACGTGGCTTGCGACGATGACGTGGTGGCGATTCTTTGCAACCCTCCGACTCGACAAAACTCTTGTTTCGAGAGATTTTGCTTGCTGGAGGCATGATTGTTGTTCTCATTGCTGCCTTGTATGCACACACCGGATCTATGCCTCCGTTGGTCGTTGTCGAGTCCTCGAGCATGGTTCATGATGCAGATGGTGAGGTAGGAAGCATCGATGCTGGAGACCTCGTCTTGGTTCACAAGTCCACGTTTGAAAATATCGTAACGTTTGCAGAAGCGACCGACCCATCGAATCCATATTTTGGGCATGAGGCTCATGGTATGGAAGGCGATGTCGTCATTTACAAGAAAAACGGTGAAACCTCAACACCGATCATTCACCGTGCTATTCTTCGGGTTATACCCCACGAAGCGTATGCTGCTACATCCACAGCAAATCCGTGCCCGACTGGAGGTGCCTATGATGCTGAGTGGAGCATTGAAGGAAGCAAAGGAGCGTGTGTGCTTACGTGGGATGTGCCAGGAACCAACGTCGTGAATCAAGAAAGTATCAACATCTCGTTTGATGGAATCGATGCTGGCTTCTACGATTGCGAACGCTACGTACACGCTGGTGTTGAAGCCCATTTGGTTGTCCATGATTGGGTTCCGAAGCATTCTGGCCTTCTTACGCTTGGAGATGCCAACAAGTGCTCCGTCGATCAAGGTGCAGATGCAGTGAATGGATCATCAGGCCTTCGCACACTCGATGGTTCCGTGTTAGGACCTGTTCAGGAGAGTTGGCTTGTTGGTCGTGCTGGTGGTGAGATCCCTTGGCTTGGGGCTGTGAAGCTCATGGTGAGTGGCACAGGCCCTGGACTGGAATATGTCCCGGGCTCATCGCTCATGTACCTCTTTGCATGCATTGGCGGCATACTCGTCTTCCCTATGGTTGCCGACCCATTGATTCGTCGTATTTTCTCAACATCGCCTGACCATATCCAAGCGCAACAAGAAAAGGCATTCCTAATCGCTCTCGGCGTTGATGAAGAGGAATAATCACTCTTCACTTTCAGCAATGGCTCGGTTTCGACCCAATTCACGTGCAGCATTGTCGAGGCTGCTCTTGGTCATGGCGAGCAGTTCCGAGGCATAATCGAGATTCGATTGCTCAAGATAGCGTTCAATGCTCGCTTTTGATCGTCGAATGGTGGCCAAACGTTGCTCTGAGCTTTTTGGTCGAGTTTCCTCACCACGTTGGGCCATCAACCACTCTTCGAGCAAGGCTTGGCCCCATTCAGGAGCACGGAATCGAGCGGAGAGAACGATCTCTGCATGTCTGTGACGGAAGCGAACGCGAGAATCGCGTGTTCGGTTGGCTTGGATTGAACCAGGATTCCATTGGTCGAATGGAATGTGAAGGTGATCTTTGCAGCGCAAATGACCCGTTTCATCGATGCTTGCATCGATGATCAATGCTCCTCGCTGGAGACGAATGAAGGCTTGAACGATGTTGTCTTCAATCAACCATTCAGCAATCTGAACCGATGGTTGCCCCCACTTATCGTTCGTCCATGATTCGATGGCGGCTCGATGCAACATGATTCAACTTTCAACTCCCCATTCATGAACCTTCACATCCATGAGTTGGTGCATTGATTGATATGGAAGCGAGCACTCACGCAACCATGGCAGCATCATGGGGCGCAGTCGAATTCGACTGGCGCATCATTCCTCTCCTTATCTTTGGGTGGTATTTGTTGCTCAAGCGGTGGGAACGAGACGGTGTTCTTGACCGATGGAACGCCACCCGAGTCTTCGGATTCGTGCTTATGGTTCGGACGAAGAAAGGACTGGACCTTCTCGAAAAGGTCGCCAAACCGCGCAAGTTCTGGCGGATTTATGGCGAGATTTCGCTCTGGGTTTGCACCTTTGCCATGTTCATGGTGGCTCTCGTCGTGTTGCTCGCATTTGTAGGAGCGCTTCTCTCGCCCCCAGACGTACCGCCACCGACTGCAAGTGAATTGGTCGCTATTCCTGGAATCAATCCAATGATTCCACTTTGGTGGGGCTTGATTGGATTCATCGTTGCTTTGGTGATTCACGAATTCGGGCACGGGTTGCTCGCTCGAGGACACGGCATGCGTATCCGTTCGTTTGGCCTGTTGCAACTTGGGCCTTTGCCGCTCGGTGCTTTCGCAGAGCCAGAGGGTGAAGAGTTGTTCAAAGCTCCAAGACGAGAACGACAGCGTATGTTTGCCGCAGGTCCTGCTACGAATCTCTTTGCTGCCTTTGTTCTGTTGCTATTGCTCGGAGGCATTGCGGGCCAGTTTGCATCCGACGACCAATCCATTCACGTCACAGGCATTGTCAAAGGTGAAGGAGCGGATGAAGCAGGTATGTTGCCTTGGGATACGATTGAAACGATTCAAGGCGAGGACGTTGTTGGACTCGATGGATTCCGCAACATTGTGGAACAATACAATGCGGGCGATTCTGTGCTCATTGGTGTTCTCCATCAAGACGGTACGAGGGAGACGGTTAATGCGACCTTTTCGGACAAATACACGTACTATCAGAACCTCGGTTTTTCAGAAGAACAATTGGAATCGTTTTCAATTGAACAAGGCGACCCATTCTTGGGTGTTGAGGGACTTTCTTCGAATACAGCAGGCATCGATCGCCTCGCAGGTCCGCTCTCTCCGAATGTGGAATACACCACCCTGCAAAGGACGCTCATCGCTCCTCTGCACGTTGTAACGATCATGATCATCCCATTCGAATTCCAGGGTGTAGCGATGCATCCAAACGAGGAAGCAATGCTGCAAGCGGATGATACGTTGCTTGGAAACTTCCTCGGAAAAGAAGGTTTATTGGTCCTCGTCAATCTGTTGTTTTGGATGATGTGGGTCAACGTTCTGCTTGGATTTACCAACTTGATTCCGATGGTTCCATTCGATGGAGGTCACATGTTCAAGGACATGGTTCATGCAGGACTTTCACGAGTTCGCGCCTTTGGACGCAAACTCAAACTGTGGAATTTCCATCCGCTCTGGGTGGATCAAATTTCAAGGAAAGCCAGCAATCTCTCCTCACTCGGACTGCTGTTTATTCTCTTGTTCATCTTGATTATTCCTTACTTCTGATTATCGAATGATGGTTCTTCGACGTTGGAGTTCATCGAGAATTGAGGCCTTAATCGGAGCGTTCACCTTCTCTTCTTCGTCAACGGCACTCCGCTTCTGAATGTAATCCAGTGTTGGCGAGTTTTCGTTGTGCTGGCAAACGATGTGGATGAATTCGTTGAGTGGCATGCCTTGGTCCCAATCAATGAATGCCCGTCCTTTCCGAGTTCGGGGTAAGGCAGGAATGCGACGAGCCAAAACACGTAGTCGTCCTTCGAGTGTTGATGTCTCAACACGGAAGATTCGCCATGAGTCACCTCGAGTTCCCTTCAATCGATGAGCGTACAGAGGCATGAGTCCACAACGCTCTCCTTCGTATGCAAGAGCGTTGTACTGGTCGAGCGTTCGGCCACTGAGATAGATCTTCTTTCCTTTGGTGGTTTTGACTTCAATAGGGAAGGAAATGTCGCCTCGCAAAGCGAGCAGATCTCCACTGCCTTCGATTCCTGAACCAGCAGCTCGGACCACGAGAAACGGGCGATTAAGGACCAATCGCATACGTTCCTTTTCTTCAACTGAGCACGATTTGATCACGGCTTCGACGCCTGCAGGAATTCCAGCGAGAACGTGGCGTAGTTCTCGCTCGTACTGGCTTGTCATGTGTTGAGATTGATGTCAGCCGCTTTTATTGACATCGGTGGTTTTGCGACAAACCATCATCGTTCAGACGAACATTCTGCATGCCAGTGGAATCCGTCGATGAATTTCCACAAACAGCGATGAGGCGATACATCATGCTGTTTCCACATAACCCCACGAATGCGTGATGATGGAGCTGTAGTTTTCACCCCAGTAGTATGTTTGCGTGACTAAATCACCTTTTTCGTTGTAGATGTACGTCGTGGGATTATCATCGTATGTCGATGTTGCAAGGAGCCCATCAGCATACGTGTAATTGGTGTATGTCGGTTCATACCAATTTCCGTTGTATCCATACGTGTCCGTCATTTGTATCAATTGACCCACATCATCGTATGTGTAATTGATGAATGTCGTTGAATTGCCGTAACCAGTTTCCTTAGTATAGCTGAGTAATCCATCCGAATTGTAAAACGATTCTTTGGTTTCATACTCGGTTTCTTCGACTATTTCACGACCATCTGCATCGTAGGTATAGTTCCAAAACTCTTCACCAACCTCGCCTTCGTAATACGATCTTAGTTGCATAAGTAAACCATTCTCATAGTGATATTCCTCAAATTCAATCCAGAGATCCTCTGTTAGCGTTGCCGTCTCATTGTCCCATTCTCCAGATGCGGATTCAATGAGGACAGGCTCTCCCGCTTCGTTGTAAGAAATCTTGGTGTAACCACCGTATCCGTCTCCACCCCACCACGATGAGTAAATCATGTTGCATGAGTCATCGTAGGTCAGGTTGGTCATTGTGTAGTGGAAATTTCGCATCATTTCACTTTCATGTTCCATGGTGGTTATTGTTTGAAGGATAGCCCAACATCGTTCTGTACCATCTTCTGAAGTTTCGGTTCTTGATGTGGAATCATCACTTAGACATCCAGACAATGGTAAGAGAATGAACAAAAGTATCAAAAAAATCGCAGTCGAGTTTGTATTTCGCATGTTTATTCTTAACATTCTATTGGACATAAAACATCCGTTCGAGGAAGTCGTTTGAACCAGAAATCAACAATTGCTTCTGAAAAAAGGCCCCTGATTGAAGGTTCGAATGAAGCTTTGAGCCTGGATTTCAATCTTGAACCGAGACGGATGATTATAGGGCAGCACAGCATGGATTCATTCGTGCAAAAAATCGTGGTTCGAACCGATGATTTCCAACTTGCTTATCGCATTATGCACATGCTCCGTTCACGAAACATCGATGTTGAACAGCGTTCCTTGAGTGAAGCATTGCCTACCAAGGATGCGATTTGGATTGGAACTGTGGATGAGATTGCAAAGAAATCATCTGAAGGTCGACCGATTGCTGCCGATCTTGAATCGATTGATCTTGCTGTAGAAGCAGCCATTTTTGCCTTGAAAGGTTCATCCAAAACGCACCGATTGACCATCGGTATCGATACTGGGCCTCGTCCTGGTATCGCTTGGTTTACCGATGGCGTTCTCATCGATACGAAACAAACTGAATCCATCGAACAATGCATCAAAACGATTGATTCCTTGATTGAACATCATGACTTCCAACATCTTTTGATTCGGATGGGCAAAGGATCTCCATCGCATCGCAACCGGCTGCTCAATGCCATGCTTCAACAAGGATATGTTGTTGAACTGGTCGATGAGCGAAAGACCTCCCGAGGACTCAATCGAAATCAACACAGCGTTTCTGCCATCAGAATTGCGACCTTAGCAGGTGAGCGAATATGGGAAATGGTTGAATTGCAACCAACGGAAGGTGAAGTAAAGGAACTTCAACGTCGAAGCCGAATCAAAAGTCAAGGACGTGTCACCATTTCATCGGATCTCGCTCGCAAGGTTGCTTTGGGTGAATTAACCTTAGCGGAAGCGATTGACAAGATCACTTGATGCGTACACGATAGCGTTCACGTCCATTCGCATACAAGACGATGCTGCCTGTGGAGGAAACGGCAACTGCTACACCCTCTGTCAATTGTGAAATGGCACGAGCAGCGAGGTGTCGTCCACCTTCACCAGACTTTGGTGTCAAACCAGAGGGGACCTGGATGTAACGACCTGCATCGCTTGCAATCCCTTCACGATTGAATAGAATGGCTCCATCCAACCAAGCGAATTCTGCAAGTGTCTCATGATTCTCCTTGTTTCGAACATCCCGTTTTGCTTCGCTGTGTCCTTTGAATGGGTTCAAGACCATGGCTGTTGAATGTCCACGCATTTTCTGGATGTTGCCGATGGCGAACAAAGCGCCAATGGCTGTCCCTTCACGTCCGCGTGTTCCAATGGCACGTGAGAGCTCGATCATTCGAATCAAGACCTCCAATTCGATGCTTTGTTCTTCAGCAATGGCCGTTAAACGTTCAGCACCGAGCATCTTCGTATCGACCATGATGACACCATCGATTGGCTCAGCAAGGACGATGAGCAAGCGCCCTCCCTTGGCAATCCAACGCTCGCCCATCCCTTGCAAAACAAGATCGTAGAGCTCATTGAGAATGGACAGTCCTTTGGAAGACAGTCCTTCTTCAAGCACCTGTGCCTCAATGTTGATATCCACCAATGCATCTCGGACTCGACTCAAACTTGTCATCACTCGTAATGGCAGGTTTGATGGAACGATTTCTGCGATTGAACGCACTTTCCGGCTATCGTTGGAAACCATTAGAACGGCATCGAACGACGAAGATGATTGAAGGGCGACGCTCACCATGTGAGGGAGGTCGCTCATGTGAAGACCTCAGTCGTTTGTGGTGTCAATACCTGGCAACAAATCGTTGATTTCGCGGTACACAGTACGCATGTTGGAGATGAAGTTCTTTTCTTTGACGACGATGGTGAAGGTCTTGACACTAGGGTCTTCTTCTCCATCGAGAATTCCGAGCAAGGTCTCGAGCGTCAGTCGTGCTCCTTCACGGTGAGGATAGGCGAATACGCCCATACTAAGAGGAGGTGAGATCACGTTTTCCATAACTCCAAGTTCCTTGAGCGTTGCAAAGAGGTTACGATATGTTTCAGGCAACAGGTCACGTCGGTTTTCGTCTTGATTGGGTCGTCGACAGTCTGGCCCAACGACGTGAATGATGTGCTTGAATCGGTCGCTCAATGCAAACGGTTCTGTGACAACGTTGTGCGTTACAGCACACGGTGGAGCGTTGATTTTACGCATCTCGAGGCAGATGTTTCGAGTTGCTTGAGTCAACTCTTGACCTGCCTTTTGATGAATCATGTTGTCGAGACCTTCTCGTCCAGAGAGTCGATTGTTCGCCGGTGTGATGAGGACATCACCAGAGTGATTCCAGACGTCTCCGCCGACGACGCGGAGTGTGCCCCATTTGCACGTTCGAGCCATGTACAACTCTGCCATCAAATGCTCAGAGGAGGCCACCCTTCATATTCTTTCAGTGCTTTTTGTATGAAAACAGCATAATTTGATACCATGGCTGTGACCATTCAATCAATACTGCTAAACTGCAATTTGGTATCGACAGGACATGGCAGGTCGAGGAACAAGTTTGTTTCTTGTCTCCCTCATGCTGCTTTCATTGTTGACAGCATTGCCTCCAGCACCTTTAACTTCGCAGCCATCCAATGGCCTCGAAGAGAAAGAAGCTCTCTTCCGAGGCTTTATTACCGGTGATAATTGGCTTCATCTGAACAATCAAACGGTCGCTGTGCCTGATGGTTTCAATGCGATCGATCTGTACGATTACAGCGATGTTGGTGTCTTGATCAACAACAAATCCGAATCGAGTAAGACCATAGGTTGGGCTTTTGTTGAAGCCCGCAACATCAGCCACGAACGAGTCTTCATCTTCGATCTTGATGGAACACCAACAGCAGAAACCATCAATCGTGATCAATTCAATACGTACTTTGCTTATCCTTACTTGGAGATGCTGAACAACCGCAGCAATGTATCGGACATAAATTATCTTGTAACGAGTAAAGGGATGCCGCTACGAGTGAACGGAGGCCAAAACAAAGCCTCCTTCGATCAGGAATTCGCATTGCTTGGAGGCTCCTACAACAGCTCCATTGGCGGTGATTATTGGGCTACACATTCGTATGGCCCATTGTCTGGAGGTGAATTCGAATCCTTTTCAAGGCAGAAACATGGTTTCTATCTCGTCACAAGATTGACTGGATACACAGTCGATACAGCCCTGGAATTGATTGAAAAAGCGAACAACAGTTTGGGTCAAAGCGGCACCTACGTCTTGGATTTGGCCACCAACAGAAATGGTTCAGGATACAAGTTCTGGAACGACGACCTCTATACTACGAACACGACGCTTTCTGAGGTGTACAACCAAACGGTCATCTTCGATGAAGAAACCAATTTTGTGACCAATGTCAGCAATGTCATGGGGTACGCTTCTTGGGGTTCAAACGACGGAAATTGGGGTAAAAATTGGGGCCTAAATACGGGCTTTGAAACCGAAGATGCAGCGTGGTCGAGTGGTGTTCGTCACTGGAATGCTTCAATTCCAACCTTGTCCTCTGGTGATTCTTTTGCGTGGCAGTTTCAAACAGACGTCAAGAACGCTGGAAGCGCATCCTTGGAAGCCACGATCTCTGCTTCTTGCACCGATGAATCGAGCAACGGCACACAAGGTATCTTCGCAGAGTACTTTGACAACGAAGGTGTAAGCTTCAACACAGGCTCTATGCCTTCTCTTATCGATCGTGTTCCTGAGCATACGAGGATTGAATCATCGTTGCAATACGGGTCGATGTATTCGGCCTATCCAGGGCTTGATGATCGCTTCAAGAACAATTGGGGTGCTCGATTTAGTGGCCTTATCGACATTCCTGACGCGGGAAACTGGACCTTCTATCTCACGAGCGATGATGGAAGTGAATTGTGGATTGATGGGACCAGTCTTGTCACCAATTACGGCTCACACGGTATGCGAGAAAGGTCAGGAATGAGAAACCTCACCTCAGGCTTGCACGATTTCAAAATTGAATTCTTCCAAGGAGGAGGTCCGCACGGATTGCACCTGAAATGGGAAGGGCCGAATCAATCCAAAGCCATGGTTCCTGCATCTGCGTTCGTCGTTTCAGATGGAACGCCTCCATCGCCTTCGACATTGATTCACGCTTGGAATTTTGATGAAGGTGTTGGTACAGAGTCAAACGATTCTGCTGCGAACGGTTCGAGCATGACCTTGTACAACATGGATGCCTCCAACTGGCGTACTTGCGCCGATGGAGGGTGCCTGTGGTACGATGGCGTTGACGATTACGTAGAGGTTGATGTGGACGATTGGGTTGGGAATTTTACGGTCAGTCAATGGGTCTGGGCTAATGCAACAACCCTTCCAAATTATGCTTCAGTCCTCGCCGTTTCCGACAATGCTGGTTCGAATACATCCTTCCAGCATGCTATTTTCAGTGGAGAATGGCGATTGCACAACAACCAAACGCACACCTTTGGGGACATTGAAGCACAACAATGGATGCACCTTGTCACCGTGTTTGACAACGGCGCAGCACGGCAGTTTCTCGATGGCGTTCACGTTCGAACCACCTCCTTTCCGACAGGATCGCTAAACAACATTGATCTCTACAAACTCGGTGTCAACCGAGCTGGCTCGACGTACTTTGAGGGTATGATTGACAAGGTCATGGTTTGGGAAAGTGCCCTATCCGATGATGAAATCACCATCTTGAGCCGAGACATCTATCAGGACTGTCAGGCGTATTCAGGTTCTGGCGCATCTGGGGCTTCGTTGGAACAGTTCGTTACCATCGATCCTGACTTGAAGGAGCATGCGTGGATTGTATCGCTAGCAGGAAAGCGTGATGGCGATGTGTTTGGAAGTTACACCCTCGTTGTCGAGGGAATCGACGCGCAAGGCAACATCGTATCGACAAATACATCCGATTCCAAGACGTTTGAGAACAACTGGGGAAGTGCAGTTATGCGTTTCAGACCACATGAGGATGCAACTTCGCTCCGAATCCAAGTACCACTGAGCGTTGTTGCCACATCGACCAGTGGTTCGGTGTACATTGACAGTTTCATACTTCGTGCAATTCGACCTCACATGTCCTGGGTCAATGGTTCGATTGCAGAAACGGCCGTATCAACGGGTGGACGATCGTTCACATTGGGTACAACGTACGGACAATCGCTCGTTGCTGATTTGTTGGAAGATGGCGTAAGCGGTGTCAAAGGTTACGTGTATGAACCATATCTTACTGCGGTTGGTCAACCCAGTGTCTTGTTCTCAATGTATGCACAAGGGTACAATTTCGCTGAAGCGAATGCAGCTGCAAACGATTACATCTCTTGGATGGGGGTTGTTGTCGGTGACCCGAAAATGGCACCCTACGTGAGCACGTTGCACGATGTGGAGCTTTTGGATACACGAACATTGAACAACTTTTCAGTTGGTCAAACAGGTCAAATCGAAGTCGGGCTTCAGAACGTAGGTATGTCTGCGGGTCAAGGACAAATTGACATCATCAATTTGCAAGGCTCAGTCTTGATGTCCTCGACCAATCTGAGTGTCGTCGCGGGCGACCAACCAGGTTCTCGTACGTCCATTAGCATCCCAATAACGCCAACTGAAGCGGGCTGGTTGGACGTTCGTGTTCGCTATGCGCACAACAATTCGAGTTCGTTCGAACGCAACACACTCAACAATTTCATCATCATGCGGATTTGGGTGAACGATTCGCCTGTGATTGAATCTGTTGGTTGCGATCAAGAAGAGTATGCTCGTGGTGATTCTTTCCTCTGTGCTGTTACTACGTCTGACGATGAGCGAGTTGAATTGGTCGATATGGGTTGGGCCGTACTTTGCCCAAGTTGTTCCGTTGCAAATGCAACATGGAACATGGGCAGTATGGGAACGAACGATAATGGAACAACATGGGAAGCTATGATCACGCTTCCAATCAATGTCACAATAGGGCATCTCGCCTTGCATGTGACTGCCACGGATGGTCTCTCGATACAAACGAGTGTCGTGGTTGAGAACGTCTCAACCATCGTTGATGCACCAGCATCGTGGTTCGGTCCTCACGTGTCCAACGCAGACATTGCATGGCTTGGTGTCACGCAATTGCCTCCTATGACGCCAATGGGTATTCAACGAGGTATACAACAAACGTTGACCGGCTGTGTCCTCGATGTCGACCACAATCCTGCCCTAGAACAGCCGCAGTTCATCGTCCCTCGAGGTGCACTGGGAGATCTTGCTTACGTGAATATGAGCGATGCCAATCACCATTGTTACGAAGCATCTTACATGGTTGAGAATGGATCGTCTGTCGATAGCATCGACATCGAGATGCGAAAGGACGACGGCAGTTTGGTTGCCCGACGTTCCGTAAAAATTGTGGATGCAGCACCTCAAATCCAGTTGTTCTTCGAGAACGAATCCAACGAAAGCATCGACCGCATCGTTGACAATGGTGATGAATTCCTGCGCATAGTGGTATCTGATGTGGATGATTTCGTGAATGACTATCTTGCAGACATTGAAATCGATTGGCCAGGCTTTGGTTTACAGGTTCTCTCGATAGAAGGGGTGGTCAATGATGGTGAAGCCATCATCGATCTAAACCCGCCGGAAAATCTCCTTGAGGCGGGCGACATCAATGTCATTGTCCGTCTTCAGGATTCACGAGGTGTTGAATCCACGGCGTCCTCGACCGTTCCACTTGTACTAAATGCCCCGAGAATCGTTGAGATGATTCCTTGCAACCAGCAAGGTTCCATTACGGAATTGATGTTTGGCCACCCTGCCGTTCTAGGAGCGGTTATTGAAAGCGACAGACCGCTCGAGAACATTCAACTTTCACTACGGCAGCTAGGATGGTCGGTCAATGCGCCTCTCATTGAGCAACCCTCTTGGGTTTCCTCCAACGATGCTTGCCTTCAGCAAGAAGGAGATGATGTCTATTGGTTCCGTCTCCAATTGGATGGTTCATTTGCTTCGGATGAGGGTTCAATTCAACTCATCGCTTCGACCATTGACGGCTATCCAGCATCAATGCAGATGCCGATGTTGTTCCGTCACGCTCCACCGAACATTAATGCAACAACACCACAATCCGTCGAGGCTGGAAGCGATCTTTCCTTCCAAATTTCCATTACGGATCTCGATGGTTTGGACGATGTGTCGTGTTCACTATCAGTTCTTGATGACAACAGTTCCGCTGTTTGGGCAAAGGAATTCCGCCCTATGGAAACACTTGATGCAAATGGCTTCAATCAAATGCGCTGGCCAGTTCCTCGAAACTTAAACGAGACAACGGATCAATTACGGATCGAAGTTGGTTGTGAAGATTCAGACGGAGAAACAGGCTTTTGGCAAAGCACAGAGAACATTAGCGTTGAGCCATATGTATGCCGAATCAATTGCAACGTAACAGAAGAAGGAGAGATTGCAACGGCCTCACAATCCTCTCCGGTGCCATGGATTACCATAGGTCTTGCATTGGTGATCCTCGTAGTCACAACTGCGCTTGTTCTCCGACGTCGAGGAACAGAAAACAAGTGGGCTTCCAATGAATCCCTCGATGACTTTGAACAGTTAACATCGGATTCCATTGCTCAAGCGGAGGCATCTCTGCTGAGTATGTCAACAACGCCTCCAATTCCGGATGGATGGACAGAGGAAGCGTTTGTTGCATGGCTGGAAGGTGAGAAACCGGAGGACTGGAGCGATGAACAATGGGAAACCATTCGATTGGAGCATGCTTCTCGATTGGCGCTTCGAGACAATGAGACCGATGAGATATTATTCTGAATGAGGAAGGGTGGTTTGGTCGCCATGGCAGTAGGGTATGTTTTGCTGAACGTTGTTCCGGGTAAAGAACACGACGTCTATCTTCATTTGAAAGATCAAGACAACGTCGCTGATGTTACTGTCTTGTTTGGGGACTACGATTTGATTGTCAAGTTGGTTGCAGATGATCTGCCTTCCATTGCAACAACTGTCGTTGAGTCCATTCGACAAATTCCTGGCATACTCGATTCGAAGACACTGGCAGGTGCAGAATTCTAGCCTTTCAGTGGCCCTTTTTGCTGATTTAACCCCTCTGGAAAGGACTACTGAGAGCCATATGAGGCGCAGTATTGCCTTTTTTCGGCACAAATTATAATAACTAGAAGTTGTGATTAAGTTTCGGAGGTAATCCAAATGTCAGACAAGAAATATTTCGTTCTCATGGAGAACGGTAAAGACACGAGCCAAGTATTTGCGAGCAAGCAACCACGAGGAGCAGCCCTCAAAGCTGCAACCCGTGGACACACGAACATCCGCCTACGAGAGCGTGGCACCAAGCGTGTACACGTCTTCACAGGCTCCATCAGCATGGTCGACAAGCCTGCTGGCGGCCCAGCTTGGCTCCCAGACAAGATCAAGAAGGCCAACGTCAAGAAGGTCGGAATTGAGCACCTCTGAGGTTCTCAACTTCTCTTGATTTTGCTGACTCGTTCGACGAGTGTTGCCACAAAAGTGGCTTTCCGCCCCATCAAGGATTCAGGTCCTTGGTGGGGCTTTTTTCATTTTTGAGTCATTTTCCATTGAGTGAAGGTGGGCGCGAAGACCATATGGCCCACGTTCCAGTTGCAGTTGCGATCAATCGGTCACCAACTTTGACCTCACCTGCGAGGTGGGCAACATGTTTGCCTCTTCGAACGACCCTTCCTTCAGCAACCAATCGTTCGCCTGGTCGAGCAGGTGCGAGAAAACTTGTCGATAACTGCGTTGTTGCACACCATTCCTCGACTTTCAAGGATGCAACCAATGCGCTACCCAATGCTGAGTCCAGCAGGACCATGTGAATGCCTCCGTGTGCAACACCACCTTTGTTGAGATGCTCGTCTGCTAACGTCAGTTCCAATCGAGAGTGACCTGGTTTCCAAACGGTGCGTTCAATGCCGAGATCGGCCATGAATCCAGATGGGTCTGGCGGTGATGACAACGTCATAGTGCATTGGTAGAGCATCAACCCAATGAACCATACCATTGATGTTGAAACAGTTACAAAAAACTATGATTGATATATTTGGACCGAATTCTATCACATATGAGTCAGGACTCGGAAGCAGGAGAATTTATTGTTGAACCACAAGAATTGCTGGACGCTCTTCGCGTCGCACGGGCCCAATCCTACTGGCTCGATTCGAGTACAACGTATCGCCAGAGCATCATCTCCTGGATTGAGAAAACCAAGCGAAGAGGTGCCAAGATGAAGCGTATCGAATCGGTTGTTGATCACTGTGTGCGTGGAGAGCAGCTCCCAAATCATCGGTCCTCCTGAAGCGGTAGAGGATAAGTACTGCCTTCATGAGGCGTAGACATGTACCCTTCTTACACCCAGCGATATAGAGGGGCCCCTTTGCAAAATTCATTGCTTCCGTTGATTAAATAATTTCAGACTCTTAAATTTATGAACGTATCAGTATCAGTACAAATACTGTAAACAGAAACATCACTCCACCTATTGTTATCATTGATCCAACAATCAATTCTACGGGCGAGGGCACCAGGTAGCCACGGTCAGAGCTTGCCATTGTGTGATCTAGAACCAAACCAATGACAATAAGTACGACTGAAAAAATTAACATAAATTCTATCCAACCTTCTCCAGCAATATTGTCCTGCGAATCATTGGATTCCATACCTGTGGCTTACTGGGATTGTTAATTGTGTTTTCTCAGCAAATAGTCAAGTTGGACTCCTCTTTTATGTTGAGCGAATATTAATCAATCAACTAACTGGTTAGTTCAGATAAGTTGTAAGGGGTTATCCGAAACCCCTTTACATTTTATTTTGCGATACGAAAGGGGTTCAGTGGGTCGATACAGGCACTACCCTTTACCAATGAGGAGTGGGAGTGGGGACCCTTTGAAAATACGGTGATGTTGATTGTCAAGAGAAATCTGCATTGGGAGTCCATTCTTCACCGGATGAAAAGGCGGTGCCTGAAAGCAACATGAGAAAGATGAATCCGATGAATAAAATCAAAATCAACAGAATAGCCTTTTCTAAGATTTTCAATCCTCGATAAGGGTCTTCAGCATCCAGATCGGTATTTTGATCCATATCCTGCTTGGGAATATCTGTTCTGTTCATCATGCGGATACATCCTCTGATTTTTCTTTATTTTGCGTAACCTGAGTTTTGTAGATGCCTGTGAGTAAGGCGATTTCAGAGAGTTTTGTAGTGATACCTAGGTAGTCCTCGAGCACGTAGTGTAGGTCGTGGTTTGATACAAAATAACCGATGAACATCGTGATGGTTACTCCGCCGAGGGCGAGCCGAGAGATTTTTGTTTTCTTTTGATCCATCCAAGATGAAATCGACAGGAACAATATTGCCAGTACGCTGACTCCTCCTATAAGCAGAATTCTGTCGTTTATTCCGAGAAGAACATGAACCATGCCTGTGAAGACAGCAAAGGAAAAAACAGCAGGAGTAAACACGGAATTATCTGTGTAGAATTTACTCGCAAAAAGAGGAAATGCAAGTACTGCAGTTGCCATTGCAATTCCAAGAACTTGATAGTTTGCCAGCCCAGATGATGCTTCATCACCATGCGCTGATACGAAAGGTAGCAGAAACACTAGACTCGTAGCCATCACAAGGACCCGAGCTTGTCGCAAACCCAGCATCAGTATCACTACTAACTTAATGGAAGTGCAATTATTAAATGTTGGCTAGGCCGTCTGTTTCAACAAAGAACATACATCAATATCGAACTTTTTGTCGTGTGATGGTTCTCCAAATACGTTGCAATGGATCGTAGTATCGATCGACAACACGTTCTTTCAACTGGATGATAGCATCATCGGTGATTTGGATTCCCGCAGGACAGACTTCAGTACAGCAACGTGTAATGTTGCAGTATTCGATTCCGAATTCTTTCTTGATTTCAGGAATGCGATCTTCGGTATCGAGTGGATGCATTTCGTATTGTGCAAGACGTACAAGGTTTCGAGGCCCTGCAAATCCATCGAACATCTCATGATCACGTAGAACGTGACAGGTGTTGACACAAAGGAAACACTCGATGCACTCACGGAAGTGCTGCACACGGTCGGCTTCCATTTGGTTGAATTCCCAATCCATGGTTTCTGGACCGTTAATTGGAGCAATGCGTTGAGCAACATCGTAGTTCCATGAAACATCCGTGACCAAGTCTTTGATGTGTGGGAAGGTCTTCATCGGGCGAATCTCGATTGGCTTGCCTTCTGGTGTTTCTGCAACAACATCGCTCATTCGAGTCATGCACATCAAGCGTGGACGACCGTTGATTTCTGCTGAACAGGAACCACACTTACCAGCCTTACAGTTCCAACGAACGGCCATGTCTGGTTCTTGTTCGTGTTGAATACGATGCATACAATCGAGAACGACCATCCCTTCATCGAGTGTGATTTCGTATTCCTCAAGATTGGTTTCTCCATCTTCTCCACGAGCGACTTTGAACGCCTGCTTTCTTCCTTTCAATGACATCACTTGCCACCTCCTTGTTCCTTGGCACGCTCAGCAATCATGGCTTTGACCTCCTTGATTGCATCTTGAAGATCGTCTCGCATTTCTTCAACAGGTTCCTGTCGAATCTTGATTTCACCATCTTCCATCCAGATGATGTTAAGGGTCTTGCCCCAGTATTCATCCTCGGGTGTTGGCATATCTTCACGAGTGTGGCCTCCACGGCTTTCTTCTCGAGTAAGAGCAGCGAGTGCACAAGCACGAGAAACATCGGCCATGTTGATCAGATCGAGTGCTTGGTGCCATCCCGAGTTGTAGCGTCGACTTGTACCTGGGAAGGATTCCATTGCACGTTCTTTGAAGGCTGTGAGGTCATCCAATGCTTCCTCTAGTTCGTTCTTGGTCCGGATGATTCCAACCTTGTGTTGCATCATTTCACGCATTTCATCGTAAATGAGCCCGGGGTTCTCGCCACCTTCTCGTGCAAGCGGTGCCATCATGTCTTCGATCGCCTTCATCACTTGAGCATCATCGATGCCTGGTTGTGCGAGGTCAGTAGCTCGCTTTGCAGCATATTCACCAGCACGTTTTCCAAACGTAATCAAATCAGAGAGTGAGTTGCCACCAAGTCGGTTGGCCCCGTGAAGTCCAGATGCGGCTTCACCGCATGCGTAGAGACCAGGTACAGTTGTTTCTTGCGATTCAGCATCTACGCGAATACCGCCCATGATGTAGTGCGCTGTCGGACCAACTTCCATAGCATCCTTGGTGATGTCAACACCAGCTAATTCCATGAATTGGTGGTACATCGATGGAAGTTTCTTCTTGATGGCTTCCTCACCACGGTGTGAGATGTCGAGGAAAGCTCCACCGTGAGGTGAGCCTCGACCAGCCTCAACTTCAGCCTTAATCGCCTTGGCAACAACGTCACGTGTCAAGAGTTCAGGAGGTCGTCGAACGGTTGCAAGTTTTCCACTCACGACTTCTTCGACCCATTGGTCGGCTTCTTCAATGGTCTCAGCGTGATCGCCTTGGAACATCTCAGGGACGTAGTTGAACATGAAGCGGTCGCCATCGCTGTTTGTCAATCGGCCCCCTTCACCACGAACACCCTCTGTAACGAGAATACCACGGACGGATGGAGGCCATACCATCCCAGTAGGATGGAATTGAACGAATTCCATGTCACGAAGTTCAGCACCTGCCCACAGAGCGAGAGCATGACCATCGCCTGTGTATTCCCAAGAACCGGAACAAACGCTCCAGCATCGTGTGCTACCGCCAGTTGCAAGAACAACCGACTTCGCAGAGAAAGCGTGGAAGTCACCATCGACGCGAGTGTAGGCAACACAGCCAGTGACACGGTCGCCTTCCTTCAGGAGATGACGAACGGTGTATTCCATGAAGATGTCAATGCCTTCGTGTATGCCTCGTTCTTGAAGTGTACGTATGATTTCGAGACCAGTAGCATCACCGACGTGAGCAAGACGTGGGAAGGTGTGACCACCGAAGTTGCGCTGATTGATCAGGAGTTTGGGTGTTCGATCGAAGACAGCACCCCATTGTTCGAGTTCTCGAACACGATCAGGTGCTTCCTTGGCATGGAATTCAGCCATGCGCCAGTCAGCAAGCCACTTGCTTCCCTTCATGGTATCATGGAAGTGAACCTTCCAACTGTCACGAGGATCAGCGTTTTGCAGAGCTGCAGCACAGCCACCTTCGGCCATGACGGTGTGTGCTTTGCCAAGGAGCGACTTGGTGATGATAGCGGTCTTAGCACCGCTGCGAGCGGCTTCGATCGCAGCACGTAGGCCAGCGCCACCAGCGCCGATAACAACAACATCGTATTCGTGTTTGGTGTATGTTTCACTCATCTTGTTCACCCCACCAAAACAAAGGCCATGTCACTGATATGTCCTTCTGCGACGGCAATGGTCCATAGGTCGCCAAGGAAGACAAAGCCGAGACTTGTCCAGAACCAGAATCCATGTGAACGATTGAACACACTAATTCGCTTGAAGAGACGACCACGGAAAGCAGAGATTCCACTGACCCAGCGGTCCAAACTACCACCAGCAAGGTGGCGAAGCGCGTGACATGAGGTCACGTACATGGTCAAGAGGAACGCCTCAGTCGCCATGATGAACGTTCCAAAGGAGAAGCCCCACCCTGCATCGAAGTGCAGCGTGTGCGTTACATCCCACCATTTGATGACAATGATGATCATAGCAGCGTACAGGAAGTAACGGTGAAGGTTGTTGAAGATGAACAAGCGCTTCTCGCCACCGTATCCGATTCTCTTGTTAATCTCAGGCTCATCGACCCAGCAACCGGTTGGTGATTGGAAGAAGGTTCGGTAGTAAACACGTCGCATGTAGTAGCAGGTTCCACGGAATCCGAATGGAATCCATAGAACCAGAATAGCTGCGTTGACCCAACTTGGGTGGTCCCATTCGTTGAGTCCGAACAAACTCCATTCGAGGATATTCGGTGAGAAGATTGGAGAGACAACCGTCGAACCTTCGAGTTTGTAGGAGATGCTTTCTGGAAACAGAATCAATCGCCATGCAGTGTAGACGAGGGCAGCGGTGAGAGCAACTCCCATCCAGAAGGGTTGTGCCCACCAATTGTCGATTCGATCGGTACGCCCAAGCCCGTTAATCACGGGGAGTTTGATGCCTTCTCCCATAGGTTCACCCTTGCCCTCATCGGGGCTTATTCCTACCCAACAACTAGGGGTCTTTGAGGTTGGCCCTTCGTCCCCTTGCAGCGTTTGAAAGAAAATAAAACGCGATTTGAACGATTAGACCAATTCGTCCCATCGAACTTCTGCTTCAACCATCTCGATTTCGTCAACATCCATCTGAGCAAGTTGGAGTTTTCCAGAGAGTTCGTCGTTGACAGCATGCCAATAAGAATACGCTTCAATGACCCAAATTCCAGATTCTCGAGTCCCATTACCGCTTCCCTTAACCCCACCGAATGGAAGATGAGCCTCTGCGCCGGTTGTGGAATTGTTAATTCCAGTCATTCCTGCTTTGATTCCGGTCTTGAAGCGGTACGCCTCGAGACGATCGTTGGTGTAGATGGCTGAAGACAATCCGTACGGGCTTGCGTTGGCCAAGTGAAGTCCGTGTTCAAAATTATCAGCTTTGACCAATGTGATGGCAGGGCCGAACATTTCCTCGTGGAAGCAACGCATCTCTTCGGTGACGCCTGCATAGACGTGGGGCCACATGAAGACGCCATCCTCAGGCGTACCCACAAATCCAGATGGTTTGTTATCGGAGGTGATTCTTCCTTCTCCGTAGAGTTTTGTTGCTCCATCCTGCTCGCACATTTGGATGACTTCGAGGAAGTCCTTTGCGTACTTTTCAGAGAGCATCGAGCCATACAGAACACCCTCATGTTCTAGGGAATCCCCGATGCGCGTCGAGCGGACCTTGTCCATCAATTTCGCAACGAACTCGTCGTAAATGTCCTTGTGAATGATGAGGTTTCCAAGCGAAGTACAACGTTGACCAGCGGTTCCGAAACCTGCCCAATACGCTCCTTCAACAGCGTTCTCGAGGTTCGCAGATGGCATGATTACGAGTGGATTCTTTCCACCGAGTTCGAGTGAACAAGAGACGAGGTTTCGTCCACAAACTTCGCCAATCATCTTTCCAACAGCTGTTGAACCGGTAAAGGAAATCTTGTTGACACGGCCTTCATCGACAGCATTGATGAGGTGTTGACCTGCACCGCTTCCCTTACCATGGACGAGATTGATGACGCCATCCGGTAGGCCCGATTGATGCATGATTCGGGCGAGTGCAAACGAAAGCAGTGGAGAATCTTGAGGCGACTTCCAGACGCAGGTGTTTCCGCACATGATGGCTGGAATCATCTTCCAGAACGGTACAGCGGATGGGAAGTTGCAAGCGTTGATGATTCCACAAACACCGAGCGGTCGTCGATAGGTGAACAACTCCTTGTCAGGTAGCTCAGAATTCACCGTTTGACCGTACAATCGTCGACCTTCGGATTGGAAGAAGAGACAGGTGTCGATTGCTTCTTGAATTTCTCCTCCACATTCTTTCAATGTCTTCCCAATTTCTCGAGCTTGCAAGCGAACAAGATCGTCCTTGTGCTCCATCAACAATCGGCCCATGTTTCCAATGATTTGTCCACGGGTTGGTGCTGGTGTAGCAGACCATGCAGGGAACGCAGCGTGAGCTGCGTCAAGTGCAGCATCAACGTCTGCTTTTGTCGACAGAGGAAACGCTCCAAGAACGTCGTTCAGCAATGCAGGATTGCGTGATTCAAATGTTGCACCATCGCTTGATTCAGCCAATTGGCCGTTGATGATGTTGAACCCTTTGACGCTCGGGCGATTCTTTGGATTGTTGGCTTCGAGGAACGTTAAACCTGCTTCAAGTACGTGGACCATGATGCAATCGAGTCCGATTCCCTCCATGAAGGCTGCGATTCAATCGCATGACAATTCATCGGGATTTTCGTAACTCATGGTTTTAGTACTCTCGGGACTTGGAAGAGGTATGTCCGGCGAAGAAAACGAAGTATCCTTACGTGTTGCAAAAGCCATCCCATCTGATGTAGGCCATGGTCGAGCCCGAATTTCCGGTGAGCATGGTCTTGACCTCAAGCCAGGCGATATTGTCGAAATCAAAGGTGAGAAGCGCTCAACAGCAGCCATTTACTGGCGAAGCCGCCCTGAAGATTCCAAAATGGACATTGTCCGGATTGACGGCATCATTCGAAAGAATGCAGGTGTGAGTCTGGGCGATCGTGTCACAATTGCAAAGGCTGAGGCAAAGGAGTGCACCAAACTGACACTCTCTCCAGTCATGGCCAACAAGCAGAAAGTCAAGTTTGGTCCCGGCATCGAAGGCTTTGCTCGTCGAGGTCTCTCCAAGCGCCCAGTCATGGCCGGAGACCGTATCTTCATTCCAGGCATGACGCTGTTTGCTGAAGCGTTGCCGTTCGCTGTGGTTCAAACAACGCCCAAAGGGATTGTCAAGGTCACGAGCGATACGGACATCATCATCAAGGACGAAGCGATTGACGACGAAGACATTGGTCAATCGGAAGGAATCACCTACGAGGACGTTGGTGGCATTGGTCAGCAACTGCAAAAGGTTCGCGAAATGATTGAACTGCCACTGAAGCATCCAGAACTGTTCCGACGCTTGGGTATTGATCCGCCAAAAGGAGTTCTTCTCCATGGGCCACCAGGTACAGGAAAAACCATGATTGCTAAGGCGGTTGCAACCGAGGTCAACGCACACTTCAAGGCCATCAACGGCCCTGAAATCATCTCCAAGTACTACGGAGAGTCCGAGAAACAACTCCGTGAAATCTTCGATGAAGCCAGCGAAAAGGCCCCTGCTATCATTTTCATTGACGAAATTGATTCAATCTGTCCGAAGCGAGAAGACGTCAGTGGCGAAGTCGAGCGACGTGTTGTTGCTCAAATGTTGACACTGCTCGATGGAATGCAAGGAAGGGACAACGTCGTTGTTATCGGTGCAACCAACCGTCGAGATGCACTCGACCCGGCACTGCGACGTGGTGGCCGTTTCGATCGAGAAATCGAGATTGGTGTCCCAGACCGTGAGGGTCGAAAGGAAATCATGGAAGTGCACACACGTCAGATGCCAATTGCGGACGACTTTGAAGTCAATTGGGTGCTTGACAACACGTACGGATTTGTTGGAGCTGACCTTGCCGCACTGGTCCGAGAAGCTGCCATGAAGGCACTTCGACGATACTTGCCAGAAATCGACCTCGATGAGGAGACCATCCCTCCTGAAGTCCTCGAGAAAATGGAAGTCAGGATGACCGATTTCCGTGACGCAATCAAGGACGTTGAGCCATCTGCTTTGCGTGAAATCTACGTCGAAGTTCCGGAAATTGCTTGGGACGAAGTCGGTGGACTTGACGAAGTCAAAGACCGACTCAAGGAATCGGTCGAGTGGCCGCTTACCAAGCCTGAGATTTTCGAGCACTTCAACATCAAACCGCCACGAGGCATTGTTCTGTTCGGAGCACCTGGTACTGGTAAGACGCTCCTTGCCAAGGCCATTGCCAACGAAGCGCAAGCCAACTTCATCTCCATCAAGGGTCCAGAGATGATTTCCAAGTGGGTCGGTGAATCGGAGCGTGGTATTCGAGAGATTTTCAAGAAGGCCAAGCAATCCTCACCATCCATCATCTTCCTTGATGAGTTTGAGTCCATTGCAAGTATGCGAAACGCATCCAGCGGCGAGGGAAGTGACGTCGGCAACCGTGTTGTCAACCAACTTCTCGCCAGCATGGATGGTGTAGAATCGCTCGACGGCGTCATCGTTGTTGCTGCAACCAATCGTCCAGAGATGATCGACCCTGCTCTGTTGCGCAGCGGCCGATTTGAGCGTGTTCTGCACGTGCCTCCGCCAGATGCTGCTGCTCGAGAGGCGATTTTCGACATCCACTCAACTGGCATGCCTCTTTCCAAATTCTCGTTGAAGGATCTCCTTTCCAGCATGGACGGATTTACCGGTGCGGACATCGAAGCAGTGTGTCGAGAGGCCGCCCTTATCGCTATGCGAGAAGACAAGAAGAAGGTCGCTAAGAAACACTTCGACGAGGCCATCACGCGAGTTCGTCCGACGGTGACGCCGGAGATGTTGGAGTACTACCAGAAGATGGAAACCCGATTAACATCGGGACTCTCCAACATCAAGCGAACACGTGATTACGGATTCGGCATGGAAACGATGTGAGCACGGAAACGGTCAAGTCCTTTCTGTACCGACCAATCGTCAAGGCGAAACCTATGACATCCAGTTTTGGACAGGAAATGCTCGGACGCGTTGTCCAAGATAAGAAAGGAAAAGAGCTTGGAAAACTCGCTGATTTGGTCATCGATGTTGCCAATGGAGAAATATCTGAACTTTTGATCCGTTGTGCAGAAAACATCGATGCAAGCCGCCTCCCATTTCCCTCGAAAGACGGGTCCATCGCCATTCCAAGCACAGAAGTGTCCTCGTTTGGTCACGTCATTATGCTCAAAATCTGATGAGCATTTTTGCATCAGAGTTGGACAACCTTCTAAACCGATGTGAAACCGTGTGTGTATGAACGGTGTACTAGGGAGGTGATGAAATGGCGGCCGAGCGGAGCAGAAATCTCAAGCGAATTGGACTCCAATTTGCGTTCTGGGCCGTTCTGGGCATCCTCCTCCTCACCATTCTTCAGAACTTCATCAACATTAGCCAAACCGACCAACTCTCTGCCTACGATGATGGTTGGGATGACATGTCTGCGTTCCGTGAGGACATCAAGGCTATGGGCGTTGAAACGAAATCCTTGGTCAGCAGCCCGCTCCTTCTTGCCGACATTGAAGATCCTCGAAACACAACGTTCGTTATCGCTGGTGTTGAACGGGACACGCTCTCTTTCCCTCAATTTGATGAGGATGGATTCATCACCATAGCGACCGAGGACGGTTATTCACCTTCTGAAGTCGATGCGATTGTCGAATTCGTCGATAATGGGGGGACAGTCATCGTTCTGGAAGACTTTGGTTATGCTGGAAGCATTGGTGAAGCCTATGGCGTACGCTACTCTGGCTACCAATTGTACGATACGAACTATGTTTCTGAATTGGATTACAACTACATCTGGATGTGTGTCCAAGCAAGCCCATGTGGAATGAACGGAACTGAACTCGACCCGGCGACCATTGCGGAACACGAGCGTTGGTCTTCTGACGTTGGTGAGCATCCATGCGCAGAACTTGACGGTCAATCGATGACGCGCAGCGAAGCAGGCGTCTGTTCGCACCATTGGGTGAAGAGTGCAGGTGACCTTGGCCGAATCGAATACAATGCTACCTACACAATGCTCCTCAACAACGTAACTGGGCTCGAAATCGTACCAGGCGTTCGGGGAGCTCTCAAAGACGTCAATGTCCGAGCCATCACCAGCAACCAAGCCACCGTTGACGTCAATGGAGATGGGGAACTATGGGTCAGTAACGAACAAACCAGTGAAACGCCTGATTTGTGGGGACAATTCAACCTCTCCATCGAAGCGTGCGCGTCAACAAGCTGCGATCCCGAAGAAGGTGGACGTGTGTTCTTCATAGCCGATGGAAGTGCGTTGATCAATGCCATTTACGACTACGAAGGTTTCAATGCTGGTGAATATGGAAAGACGGACAAGTTCATTCCTGCCAACGACAATCGAAAGTGGGCACTCGATGTTATTGCTGAATCGCTCATGAGCACATTGGAAGGGGAGGAAGGCCAACCTGCTGAGAATGCTATGGTGATTTTTGACGAAAGTCGCCACCCACAAAACGCAATCCTTGCAGATTCGTACAACACGGTTTACTTCCTTCTTGTCTACTTCACAGGAGAAGGTCTGGCTATGCTTGCCCTCTTCGTTGTTCTCTTCATCACATTTGAAGCCGTACTTCTCAAGAAGCGAGACCCTGAACCATGGCGGCACGTGTTTAGCATCATCTATTACGGATTTGGCGATGCCAATCGTTACACCTACTACGCCAAAACGGAGAAGATACGGCAGGTATTTTTGTCGAAAGTTCGCAATCAAAATGGATTGACGGTTGAAGAATTCCATGCAATGTCGGCGAAGGAATTGGTCGGCCTCATCCAAGATCCGGTGTTGGCAAAATTCGCCATTGAGCCCGGAAAATATTCTCTTGAACAATCGGTCGCCTTGGTCAAACGAATTAAGGCATGGGGGCGAAGGTGAGCATTATGTGGACACGTAAAGCATCCTTTACCTTCACTGGCGGTATTGCACTCATCCTCATTGGAATGATGATCACCAACAATCAAATGATGATTCTTGGATTGACCCTTATCACCTTCATCGTTGTCAACTCATGGGTCTCTGGACATGGTGATATCGAAGTACAACGTACACTCTCGGCAGACAACTTGTACAAAGGAGACGACCTGTACGTTGAACTCCTCGTTACAAATCGTTCAAATCGAAGAACTCAACTCTTGGATGTTTACGACAACATCCCACACGAGATGAAACTTCGAAGTGGTTTGAACCAAATGCGCCTGAACCTTCGTCCTGGAGAAAGCGCTCGAATTCGCTACGTTCTCCGCTGTCCTCTGCGTGGACACTATTCGATTGGTCCCGTATCGCTGCGCGTGCGAAACACGTTCAATCTTGGTGTGGAAGACATGTACGTTGACCACCATTCCGATATCGTGATTTTCCCACAGATCAAAGAGGTTGAGGAAGCCTTCCTTCGCTCCCGTACACCGAAAATGTACACAGGTGCTACAACGCTTCGAACACCTGGTCAAGGGTCTGAATTCTACTCACTACGAGAATATGTGCCCGGTGATCCATTCAAGAACATCAACTGGAAGGCGTTTGCCCGCACAGGTGATTTGATGGTTAACGAGAAATGTCGTGATGCTGTTACCGACTTGTACATCCTCCTCGATTCGAGGGATGTGGCTCGAATTGGAACGGTTCTGAAGAATCCACTGGAGATGGGTACGGTCAGTGCTGCGAGTCTTGCAGCTTTTTTCCTTAAGCGTAGAGACAGTGTAGCACTTGGAATCTATGGGGATGGATTGGCTTATCTTCCACCAGATACTGGAGACAAGCAGTACTTCAAAATCCTCAGTTCCCTTGCTGGCGTCAAGCCTGAAGGAAGCATGCCTCTCCAAGCGGTTACCAATTCACTCAGTGGTCGATTCAGCCGTGGAAGCCCTGTGTTCGTCATTTCCTCATGTGAGGGTGACGGTACCGTTCCAGCAGCCGTTCGTGACCTCGTTGGACGTGGCCACGAAGTGACCGTGCTCTCACCATCGAGCATCGACTTCGAGCGACTCGTCTCTCGTATCCCTCGAATGTCCTATGAAGTTCTCAAACTTGAACGGCAGAACCGACTGACAACGCTGGCAGGTTCTGGAGCACAAGTCATCGACTGGATGCCTGACATGGATTTGTCGCAGGCGATCATGCAGGTGAGGGGGTATTAGATGGCAGGAGAAGTCGACCCACAGAGCGATGTTTCTCTCATGGGAGGGCGTGCTCGTACGCTTCACCTCAAAGCGTTGAGGAAACAGTGGCAAATCATTACGCTGCAAATTGTTTCCACAATCGCTCTTGTGTGGATGTATCTTGAGGTTGTTTCAACATACGTTGTCAATAGCATCGACCATACGATGCTTTTCGCTTCCCTTGAACAGCTCGTTGGTGAAGTGCCGATTGGCGACTGGCTCATTGGTTCAGGTCGAACTGGACTGGCACGATTTTACGTTCCAATCGTCTTAGGGTTGGGTCTTGGTGGCTCCATGGCGCTCCTGGCGTTCCAATCACCCCGTGTTCAGCAACGGATCAAACTTGGATTCATCATCACACTCATGGTTCTCCTCGTCGGACGACTTGTCTTGACTTGGATTCCTTCCATGCTCTTCTCCTGGGACCTTCGCCCACCATCTGAGAGTGAGCTAAAAACGTTAGAATGGCCATTATTGATGATTCTCTCACTTGTTATTCTCTTCATCTATCTCTTGCCTGTTATCATGGGTACTCGAGGTATCTGGGGCCTCTCACGCCGCTCCATCGGCTGGGCGATTGGATTCACCCTCCTCTTCTTGGCCATCCACGCCATCTTGACCTTCCCTCTCATCAAATCACAACTTGGCGACTGGGGTTCGAACCTCATCTCACTTGAGTCTCAAGTGAGTGATCCAACGGTTGGATTCCTTGGATTTGATTTGGTCACACCAGAGCAATTCTCACTCATCATGATCGCCGTTCTCATCATGGTCTTCCAAGAATCAGGATTCGGCGTTATTCGTTATCTTGAGTATGCATATCGGCTCCCAGAATCGTGCAAGCGAGACCCAGAATACGTTCGACAAATGGACAACGTTCTCAATGGTCATCTGCGACATACCGCTGGCTTCCTGACTGTAACAGGCCTCGTTACGATGATTGCTCTCGGGTTCCACAGTGTATTGCTTGAAGTGGTTCGAAATTCCACAGGAAGTCAATGGGCTGCTCAAGTCTCAGAATCGATTGAACTATCGCTAACCTACGGGTTGGTCATTTCTGCACTTCTGTTCCTCAGTTTGGTCGCAATCCTTCGATTCTTTGTACCATGGCAACGTGTATGGGGCCTGATTGAATCGATGACCAACAATCAGCCTGAACCGGTCAAAGAAAAGGAATTCTGATTATCTATCGGCACGCATCACCTGAATTGTGCGGCCAATTATTTCATTGAGAATCAGCATGCTTAATGCAAGTCCAACCGATGCAAGCCATTGGTACCACATCACATCAATGGACGACCATAGAATTTGATTGAGGAAAACGAAACCGACAATCGATGCAAGGAAAATCAGTTTTTCTAGGTACAATGGATAAGCAGAACCCTTGGATTCATTTCTGCGAAGGAGTGTCTCAGACATCCCCTCACCTCAAAAGTCCAATTCAGAGAGTTGGTCATGAAGTGCGTCCAAACGAGGGTCGCTCTTGGGCTCCTCTACCTTTGGGGTGCGAAGTTGTCGCTCTGCATCAAGGCGTGCGAGTTCTGCCTCGAGGTCGGCTCGATCCTCCTGAATTGGGATACTAGGTGTTTCCACAACGCCCTCTGTCGTGGTTTCAGATTCAACAGGTGCTGGCATTTCTTCCCATTCATCGGACAGCTCGACGATCGGTTCAGCATCCAACGATACGCTTTCTTCAATGACGAGTGTAGGCTGAATGTTTTCCATCATATCGTCCATCACCGGTGTTCGCTGGCCAACTGGGATGGCTGTGCGTTCGAATGGAAGGAAGCCATCCCTTTGGAAATCCCACATAGCACCACGTGGAACGCCTTTTGTCAATCCTGACGCATCGATTTGTGTCAATAACTCCTCGAGTACCTGTGCCGTTTGCTCAAGGGCAATGGCTTCACCAGCATCACGCTGGTCAGCTTCGAGATAGATATCATCGAGGGCAACTCGAATCAAACGTCGTGTTTCAACTGCAACACTTGGCAAAGCTTCGGGACGCATACAGTTCATGCGCAGTGCTTCGATTTCTTCTGGTGGTGCTCCAAGATTTCCAAGTTGATCCAGGACATTCCGCATGCGTCGAAGCATGGTGATGGAGCGATCGTAATCCTCCAAGATACCTTCGAGGTCAAGAATCAAGTGGCCTACAGTTTCACCGAGTTGATTCTCCAATCGCTGTTGAACCGACCATCGAGCAAGACCACGTACTGCTCCAGCAGTTTGAGGAACTTGTCGTTCGAGGAGGGTCATGACCTCACTGCTCAACAGATGTCGAGGTGTTGCTGCAATGTGATCGACCGTTGATTGCACAACTTGAAGCGCACGTTCAACGGCTCGGTCAAGAAGCACAACGGAGTAGCCCAAAGTACGTGCGTGCTCAAGCCGATCGAGTACAGGGCCAAGGCCACGGAATGTAGCATCATCGTTGAGCAGTGCCTGTGCAAGCGGTTCCTCGTTAAGCCGTGCACGCAGTCGTTCCGCTTCAGCAATATCAGCAACGGCTTCTTCGTGAGCATCTGTTAATGCTTCAGCACGTGCAATCAAACCAGAGAGCTCAGTCTCAGCATTTCCACGGCGAGCTCCTAGATTACCAAGTTCAGTAAGCAGTTCTTTTCGTTCTCCCATCAATTCCCGCATTTCAGAATGGAGTTGCATTCGACGTGCTTCATCCTCAGCAAGTCGTTGCCGCTCTTCCTCTGCTCTACGTCGACTGGCGAGTGTTTCGGCTTCGATTTGATCTAAGCGTGCTTGAGCAGATCGAATCTTTTCTTCAGAAGCGTTGCTCTTCGATTGAGCACTTGCTTGTCGATCTCTAAGAGTCGTGATTTGTTCCTCAAGGGAACGCAATCGACGCTCTTCAAGCTCGATTTGTTCGCGGATTGAGGAAAGTTGTTGGGCATTGGATTCCAAATCTGCTCGAGTGGTCGCCTCTTTGTTGGAGAGCGTTTCAAGTTCATCACGCAACGCTGCGCTACTTTCCGTATCACCGAGTGCTTTTGCCAACTCAGCAGCACGTTCACTGAGTTGATGTTCAAGTTCACCAACTCTTCGAAGAAGGCGATCTGCACGTTCTTCTGCCTGTTCCATGCGAGTTCTCGATTCTGATACAGTGACCTGAACGCGATTCAATTCATCGTTCTTGGACTGAATAGCATCGCTTTGCTCGCCCGATGATTGTTTGATGGCATCAAGACGAACCAATGCTTCAGTACGCTCCTTTTCAGCATCCTGGAGTTGACTCGTCAGACTTGCATTGGTTCGCATGAGTGTATCTGCTCGTCGCTCGGATTCTTCGAGTCGTCGGCGTAAACCAGCATCGACACCTGCAAGTGGTGCCGCAGTTGGTAGCGCTTGTACAGCCTCTTGTCCACCTACGTGGATGCTTAATTTCGACCGAATAACTCGTACCTCGTCGAGACCAATTTCAAAACCATACATGCTCATCAATCGATGCATCATGGATTCACGACGCTTTTCTGAACGGGTTCGAACCGTTGAAAGCGACTCAACAAACTGCTTGAGCGTGAATTCAGAAACATCCCCTGTTGACGATGAAACCATGGTACCTGATGCAAGTCGATGCAATTTGAGGACACGCTTGCTTTCTGTAAGTCCCTGCATAGCCTCTTCAAACGACTGGCCGTTCGCAGCCATGGCAACTGGAAGTCCATTGTTGAGAGCGAGTGATACCGCTTTGTCGCTTACTCCTGCCTTGAGATGCCCTGTAACCCGCTCTTCAAGCGCAGCAGAAAGCATGGACATGACCGCATCTGCACCACCCTTCCCTTCGCGTAGCACAAATCCATCAGGGAGCGTAGCAGAACCTTCGGCATAGGTTCCAATCTCACCATCGAGTTTGGCCGCAACATCCGTCAATAACCGTGTGTGGTTGGCATCGATTTCGGTCCAGATGGCCAACACGATGGTGGAGCTGGATGCAATGAGCAGTGAGGCATCGCCCATGGAGAGGGATGCATAGCCATTGACATTTCCACCAAGCTTTGCTTGTTGAGCATTCATGGAATCGGAGAGTGTAGCAACGGTTGCAGAAAGCTCCTCCGCAGTTCCTGGCAAATCGCCCATACTATCGATGAGAATTCCTTGATCTGCTGCAAGCGCACCTCGAACGTGCTCGTAATCGGAAAGTGCTTGAAGAACAGCAGAAATGTTTCTGGCGAACAATCGGTCTGTCAATGAGCTGCTCGCCCCTAAACCCTGCGTATCGGCTTGGAATTCAAACGCCTCTGGAAGAAGAGCAGCAAGTTCTGCAAGCCCATGCATCGAACATGTTGATGCAACAAGTCGATGTTGGTTCTTTTCCGCTTCTTCCAACGCATCTCGGGCATCAGCACCGCCGAGGAGTTTGGTGGCACTGGAGCCTTCGCAGATCCAACCTACAACACGTCCAGCCCGTACCAAACGATGGCCAAACGGTGTCTTCCTGCGACCCACCCAGGTCGTGATGAATCCATGTTCGAAGGGTTGGATAGCTCCTGTGGCTACATCCACTTCGTCGTCAAATCGTTCAATATGCGGTAAATCAAACATCATATCACCTTGGTTTGCTGTGCATTCCATTCTCGTCGCAGGCGTTCAAGTTCGTACTTCCAAACGCCTTTCCTGCCGTCTTTTCCTGAGAGGTAAACGAACAAATCGCTATCGAAGTGGTCGACAAGTGTCAGCCTCCGTCCTTCCATCCAAACCTCAAACAGTGGGCCAAGGTCGAGTTGTTCAGCGATTGAACAACATGTTGCCCATTCACTGCGTTGTTCTTCAACGGATTCTGGCCACTTTTTCGTGGTTTGGAGCATGCTTCCAAATTGATCCATCAAACGAACATGACGTACGCCGTCGAGTTCGCAAAGTTGAGGAAACAACGTGTTTAGCATGCTAGCCCAAACCCTTTGACAGCAACGTACCATTCAAGAACTTTGCCGAAACTCTTCCCCCGTAGGGGGATTTGGCGACGAAATTCAAAATTCCAACTGCGAATTTTCAAAATGATGTGCGCGGAGATGTTTACGTAATGCTTTTTCCGCGTTCTGGGTGAGGCTAGCGGAATCAATGGTTGTAGAAAATTCCAATTGTAATTTTGAAAATTCAATTGAGATTTTACTTCGTGATTAGGCCCAATCGGAGGCGTTTAATGCAGGTGTTGTGAGGAATCAACATGGCCGAGTCATCCCAGAGTCCATTCCAAGCCCCGGCTTGTGATGTCTGTGGAAAGGATGCGGTGGTCGAACAAGCCTACTCGGGGCGTATCCTGTGTGGCTACCATCTTGAAAAATCGATTCGAAAGAAGGTGGCCAAGGAGCTTCGCAAGCAACTGCATCTCGACAAATCAAAACCAACAACGGTCTTTGTGGCCATCTCTGGTGGTAAGGACTCGGCAGTTCTGCTAACATTGCTCGTCGAATTGATCGGAATGCGGCGAGACGTTCGAATCGTCGCTGGTTGTGTCGATGAAGGCATTGATGGATACCGCCCACCTTCGATGCAGTGTGCTATCGATTTGTGCGAAACACTCGGCGTTGAATTCATCTCAACAAGCTACGAACAGCTCGACTTCCATCAAATGGATGAGGTTGTGAAACGCCTACCTGTTGTTTCTGAATCGAACGAAGGTGTCTCGATGATGCCTTGTTCCTACTGTGGCGTGTTCCGTCGACAAGGCATCAACGCATTGGCTCGACAGGTTGGAGCAGACGTCGTCGCTCTCGGCCACAACTTGGACGATATGGCTCAGACCGTTTTGATGAACATGACCAATGGGGACATCGATCGAACGTTGCGACTTGCCCCTCACACGGATGCTCCAGTTGATGGCCTACCACCGAGAATCGTTCCATTACGATGGATTCCTGAACAAGAGATTCATCTACTTGCGATGCACAAGCAATTGCCACTTCATCATGAGGAGTGTCCTTACGCACAAGGTGCACTGCGCTGGCGTTATCGTGACATCGTTGCTCAACTCGAACAAGATGTACCTGGTACGAGGCATAGTTTGGTACGGATGTCGGACAACATCAAGCAAGTTGCTCGAGAAGGCACGCCTTCTGTCCATTCACACCCAACAAAGTGTCAGCGTTGTGGCTCGCCAACCTCTGGAACTACATGCAAAGCATGCGATATGCGAGACCTTCTCGATGTTGACTTAGAGTAGGTTGTGAATCAACTCGTCCAAATCTTGTGGGCGCTGGCAGTAATGACAACGTAGCGTCAATGGGTCCGTCTTCGTCACCTTCAGTCGATGTGGAAGAGGCTCTCTTGGGTTCTGCGTAATGCAGTTTGAGAACGTACATCGAACAACGTTTCGCACTTCTTCACCAAGGTTCACATTCAACTTCTCTGCTACAGAATATGCACGGATAATCGCGATGCTGCAGTCGGGAGCAACCAATGCCAAGCGGTCGAGTTCAGATTGGGTTAGCTCGCGGTCTTCAACCTTGATAATGTCCTTTGATCCCATCTTCTTGGATGGGACATTCATCACCAGAGATACAGGAACAGATGTATCACCAGAAAGGCTGAGCAATTCCAAGACTTTCAGTGCTTGTCCGGATGGAATGTGATCAATGACCGTTCCATTCTTGATTGCAGTGACGCGTCGCATGTTGTGTTCATCAGCCATCAGGCATCACCTCCCGCAATCTCAGCAGGGACTTCGATGTTCAGTAGTCGACATAGGAGAGCCATTCGAGCGACAACACCGTTGAAGGCTTGCTCAAAGTAGCGTGCATGTCGAGTTGAATCGACGCTTGGATGGATTTCGTCGACACGTGGAAGAGGGTGAAGAATGACCATTTCCGACTTGGCGTTGTCAAGGTCTCGTGCATGCAATTTGTAGGCGCCTGCAACCTTGGCATATTCATCCTCATCAGCAAACCGTTCCTTTTGGATTCGAGTCATGTAGACAACGTCGGCTTGGTTGATGTTACCAAGGAGGTCTTCGGTTTCAGTGACGTCTGCACCGTGCTCACGCAGATCTTCAACAATCTCTGGTGGCATTCGCAGCAGTTCAGGAGATGCAAAGATCAAGCGGCAACCAAAGCGAACGAGCGCATGGGAGAGGCTGTGGACGGTACGACCGTATCGGAGATCCCCCGCAAGAATGACTGTCAGCCCTTCAAGCGTTCCATGGGACTGCTGAATGGTGAACAAATCGAGCATGGTTTGTGTGGGGTGATGTCCTGCACCGTCTCCACCGTTGAGAATAGGCACACGTGCAGCATCTTGTGCGTATCGAGCAGCACCTTGTCGAGGGTGCCGCATAGCGATAATGTCGGTATACCCATCGACCATTTGGATGGTGTCAAACAGTGTTTCGCCTTTCACAACAGAGGACGTTTTGACATCACCAAGGTTGACAACATCGCCACCGAGTCGCTTCATAGCGGTCTCAAAAGACATCCGAGTTCGCGTGCTTGGTTCAAAGAACAGGTTGCCTAGAATCTTTCCTTGCAAGAGTGGAAGGTAGGTCTCTCCACGTGCAACAGGCAAAAGCCGCTCAGCATCGTCAAGAATGCTGTGTATGTCGTCGTTGGTCAAATCGTCCATCGTGATGAGTCCTTTCATAGAATGTCCCCTTCTTCACCAACCATCCAAGCACACCCATGAACATTGTTGCCAAAGAGTATGCAAAGAGTCGGTGGTTTCTTCATCAAAACCATGTGTGCTCAATTCATGCTCTGGGGGGATGTCGATGAAGCGATTAAGGCTGAACGACTTCTTAGAGTCCAGAGAATCGAGCGATTAAGCACCATTTGTGCCTTGTTTTGTTTGAGTGGAGCCATCTGGTTGGCTTGGCCGGTTCTCAAGGATGCTTTTGTTGGCGACGCGAGTCTGCTCACAGGACTCGGTATGCCCGTCTTGGTGCTGTTGTGGGGTATCGTCATTCAGGATTTGATCCTCGACGATCCTCGTGCGCGGACACGAATTGGAGCAGCTACAAGCATTGTTTGGCCAGTGTTGCTGATGTTCTCGCTCCGTGCATACTCATCGAGCATGGCTGACATTGCAGCGACCATTCTCTTCGCATCGTTGGGATTGGCTATGTACCAATCCTCAGCAAACACACTACGTGGTGGCATTGATGTGATGCGTTTCCGGGCGATGATGACGAGCCTTGGTGCATTAACTGTGGTGGGAATGCTTGTCGGTGATCGTGCAGGTGAAACATGGATTGACGAGCCAAAAGATTGGGCGCATCCTCTTCTCAGCCTCTTCGTTGTAGGACACGTGGTCTACCTCTGGTTCATCGGTGATGATATGCGTGAAGAACGGAAAGCCTTCCGTCAAGAATTGGATGCCATCGAGAACCGTCTTCTTGTCTTGCGTTCCGAAGGGGCAGCTGTTGACCAAGCCAGCAGCCTTGTCATGACAGCGAAGGAGGAAGGACACATCGATCCTGCCTTTGGTATGCGTTTGCTTCGAGAGGCGGCTGAGGACATTGAACGCTCTCTTTCGCTTGCAACCGATGTGGATGTTGTGCGAAGTGAAGCCCTACTCGTTATCCAACATGCTGAAGAATTGGCGCCACTGGCAAAGCGTCCCCGTAAATCCTACGAAATGGGTGAGCGCGAAGCGAGCCTTGGTTCGCTACGAGAAGCGGAAGGGTTGTTCCGTCAAGCCAAGCGCCGTGCTCAAGAAATCGTTACCTGGTGGGAACAAGCAGAGGAAGCCATACGCACGGCAGAAGAACTGCTCACAGGCCAATCTGGTGCAACCATTGACAACCTGCGTCAAATTGTACGTGATGCGAAGAAACAACTCGATCGTGAAGCGCCCAAGAAAGCCTTCGAACTTGCTTGTGTGATTCCTATTCAACTTCAAGCCGATGGTGACGCAAAAGAACGTGCTGTCGAAGTTCTCGGTGATGCTGCAAAGGCGCTCAAGGCTGCAGATGGATTCGATACATCCGAACTTGAACACCGACTCGAACAAGCCGAGGCTGCTCTTGAAGCAGGTGATACCGGTCAATCCATCGGTCTGGCCGAAGGTGTCATTCGTGTGATTCAGGTCGAACGTGAGGCCATGGAAACCGTTCGAAGGGCTCTTCGACAACGCAAGAAAATCACTGAACGGTTCGGTGGTTTCGCCGATGAGAAGGAATGGATGACACGATTCAAGCAGGTTCAGTCAGCGGCTGATGATCGTCAATGGAGTCATGCTGCAACACTGCTTGAACGCCTCACCGTCGATCTCGATGCCCTTGGTAATGAGCAAGGTGAGGCACAGACTCTGCTCGATTTCCTTCGTCAGGAATGGTCTGTTTTGAGAAATCAGTGCACGGCATCGAGCATTCCTGTGACAGATGAAGACATGAAACAAACCGAGGCTTCTATTGCACTTGCCGAAGAGCGACTCATTGGAGGCCAAGTAGAGGCTGCTTTGGAACAACTTGGACAAGCAGATGCATCCATGGAGCGTTTGCGACGACGTGTTTGATCAGACAAGGTCTCGTTGAACCAAATCACTGTGATTGATACCGCTCGGCAATCCAAGATCGACAGGCATACCAGCGATGGTCGTGATGACACCATAGAGGTGCAAGTAGAGTCCATGTGGAGGCTCACGTTCTCCGTTGTATGGAATCTTTTTCCAAAGATTGGATTTCATCCAGTACTTCGATACGGATTGATCCTTTGAGTGAACTATCCAGGCATTGGCTCGCCCTGCATGCTTTCTGGCTTGTGTTGAACCGAGTCGTGGTGAGATGTGAACTGTATGCAAAATAGGCCACTCTCGCATCCAATCGCCTGCAGAGTCGATGAGCATGGTCATCTTGGTCGGTTCTGTAGCCATTGCATCAAGCAGTCCCAATTCATTCAGAATTCGAGCCAATGAACGAACGTGTGGATGACGTGGCTCCTGTTTCCTCAATTCACGTGCAATACGAACAGCCGTGTTTGGTCGACCTGCATCAAGGTGCAACAGGGCTGTAACTACTCGCCCTTGTGACCACGTCGATGTTGGCAATTCAGCGTGTTCCTCATGCTTCTTCATGAAGGCTTCAAGCATCGACAAGGCTTCTTCGCTCCGTCCACTGAGACGCATTCGAGCACAATCGCCGAGCAGCATCAATCGATCAGCTGGCTTGTTTCGATAGGTGGTATTGGCTCGAGGCTCTCCGTTCGCCGTTCTGTTGAGCAAATCGATGTTTCGACGCATGAGCGGATCAACACCGAGAACGGGTTGTGAGGCACTCGGAACACTTCGTTTTGAATCAAGCACGGCAGCAAACCATTGCAATCGAGCTGCTTCGATGTCGCTCTTGTTCAAGAGTGCAAGTCGAGGCGCAGCCTCTGGGAGATCTCGTTGACAGAGACTTGCAGCTGCAAGAATCAATCGTGCAACTTGTGCATCCCGACCTGTTTGTAATGCAAGCAATGAGACTGCGTTTTCCTCCGCTTCCTCCCATCGATTCAACCCAGCAAACAACTGCATTTTCGCTCCCGTTTGCCGCAACAAGTCCAATCCTTGCGTTGATGATTCAGTCGGATTCAGGATTTCATCGTAATGTTCGATGGCTCGCGTCCATTTGTCTTGAGCAATCAATTCCGTAAATGGTCGCTGTTTTAGATAGATCATGTCTTCCATCTGTGTCAACATTTGGCGCTGCTCACTGATGCTTGCATCAAAGGTGATATCATCGAGTTTGGAGCCGACCTGAAGCGATGTAAGCCAGATGAGAAGAAAACAAATTTGACCCCCAGATGCCAACATCCAGGTCAATTCTTCCATCGCATCCTTCTCGACATAGGTGCACAGCGTGTTTTCCCAATCACCACAAGCACCGCCTTGTGGAAGGAACGAGGAATCCCAGAATGTGATCATGGCGAGAGCGAGAAGGAGCATCGACTGTCCCGCAAATCCTGTGAAACAGAAGTTGAGTACTTTGGCTTGTTGAGAGCGTTCTGCACGAAGCAATCGACTGTCTGCTAAACGAATACCTCCTCGACCCGAAACATCTTGAACATCGAGGAAAAGAATCCTTGCAACTTCGTAAACGAACAGGAAGCCAACCAAGGCAACGTTGAGGAGAAGGAACAACAGAATTGACGTGACCAGTGGGACACGTAATCCTGGATCTGGAATGTTGGAAAACAACTCGATAAGGAAGAATCCAAGGATTCCACCTTCTTCCATGATGGTTGCTTGTTCTCGGTATTCTGGAAGTTCGAGAACTCGTTCAGAATGCGTGAACAATTCAGGCGCAACAAGGATGGCGATCAACGAGAGCAGCGTGTTGATGGCGACCACAGGCATGGCCAATGTGTTGAGATGAACAATTCGTGCGATCACTTGCTGACGCGCATTTGGTGCATGATTGTGGAATGGAGAAGGATTGCCTTTCGCAATCTGAGCAGATGATTGACGAAGCGCTTGCCATGACGTCCCCATGACTCGGCCATATGCAACGATAGAAGGCGAAAAGGCAAGGAGCAACGATGCGCTAAGTCGATGCGTAAATGGAACGCCCCACGAGCCGAGAAGTGAGTAAAACAGGCCTACACCAAGGAACCAGAAGATTGTCAGGGCGATGTAAGCGGTGTTGCGTGCACTGCTGGATTCCTGCAACTTTGCTTTCCCATGTCCAATTGGTTTGATAATTTGGGCGCCCAGAGAAGAACCCGATGAAATGATTGCAGGAAGGATAATCAGAATCAATGCGAGTGAAATGTTTGGAGCGTGAAAACCGTCGCTCTTACCTTGTGCATAGATGATGTATTCAAAGAAGAGAAGCAATGCACCTGTCAGTGCAAAAAGGTAGGTTGCGACTCCGAAACGCATGCCGCGTGAACGAAGCAAATCACGTGCTTCACCAAACGATTCTGTTACTGTATGGACCTCGTATCGCATAGGCCCTGTCTCGAATGCAACTTGCAATCCACGCAATTGTCGTGGAACAACCGTTCGCCAAAACAACAGGGCGATGACGGCTGCTAAGATCAATGGAACAACGGCGATGGAGGCAAACCCCTCAACTATCACCGGTCCAGTCATGGATTTGCCACACCCTGCTTCCTTTTATGGAGTGCGAATTGATGCAGTGATTCTGTTCAGTTTTCCTGTGGTTTTGGGACCAAGGAGGGTTCTGAAATTTTGTTGTCAATTTCATCTTTGAGATCGGAGAGGAATTGGTCAACAGGGATATCTGCGATTTGGTCGCCTGTTCGTGATCGCAACGAGACGCAGTTGTTGTTCATTTCACCATCGCCAAGAATCATGAGATAGGCAGGGCGCATCTTGCGATGGGTTCGGATCTTCTTTCCAATCGTATCGTCACCATCATCGATTTTGACTCGAACGCCAACATCCTTCAATCTCTGAGCAACTTCGGATGCATATTGCTTGTGCTTCTCAGAAATGGTGAGGATGTGGACCTGTGTTGGCGACAACCAGGTAGGGAATTTTCCAGCAAAGTGCTCGATGAGCACACCACAGAAACGCTCCATTGACCCAAATGGTGCACGATGAATCATCACAGGGCGATGGTTTTCACCGTCGCTACCCTTGTACCACAAATCGAAACGCTCAGGAAGGTTGTAATCGACTTGAACGGTTCCAAGTTGCCATTCTCGCCCAATGACGTCTTTGACAACGAAATCGATCTTTGGTCCGTAGAAGGCTGCCTCGCCTTCCTCCTCGGACCAGTTGACACCGAGTTGGGCCGCTGCAGAGCGACATGCTTCTTCGGCCCGATCCCACCGGTCGGATTCACCAACGTACTTGTCGCTGTTCGGGTCACGCAAACCGACTCGCACGCGGTAATCGTGCATACCTAGAACGTCAAAGATAGTTTGAACGAGTTCGATGCATCCCATGACCTCGTCAGCAATTTGGTCTTCAGTAACGAAGAGATGTGCATCGTCTTGTGTAAATCCACGAACACGAGTCATTCCAGAGATTTCACCGGATTGCTCCCAGCGGTAGACCGTTCCAAACTCTGCAAGCCGGAGTGGAAGGTCTCGATAGGAACGAGCTTGTGATGCATAGATCTTGACGTGATGTGGACAGTTCATCGGTTTGAGCATGTATCCATCAATGTCTCCGGTGCTCATCAGGTTGGACAATTCGGAGCATGAGCATCCCTCGTCGGCGAGTTTCTTCATCAGGTCACGTTCAACGAGTGGAGGATATTGACTGTCCTGGTAGTAGGGGAAGTGTCCAGATGTACGGTACAAATCCAGTTTTCCGATATGGGGCGTGAACACTTGGTCGTATCCTTGTCGGCGCAAATGATGTGAGATGAAATCTTGCAATTGCTGTCGAACAATAGCACCGCGCGGTGTCCAGAGAATGAGTCCTTGACCGACTTCTTCGTCAACATGGAACAGTTGCAAATCCTTGCCAAGTTTTCGATGGTCGCGTAGTTTCGCTTGTTCCATTCGATGCAATGTTGCTTTCAGTGCTTCTTTTGTTGGCTCAACAATGCCGTAAATTCGCACCAACTGTTCACGAGATTGATCGCCACGCCAGTATGCAGAGGAGACCGAAGTAAGACGACTGAACATCAATTTCGCTGTACTTGGAACGTGTGGGCCTAAACAAAGGTCGTACCACTCACCTTGCTTGTAGATGGTCGAGCCATCTCCGTCTTCCAATTTGTCATCGATGATTTCAATCTTGTACGGATTCGATGTAAAGTGCTCACGGAGTTCTTGGTCGTCCAATTCCACACGCTCAACCTTGAGATTTCGTCGAGCAATCTCGTGCATTTTTTTCTCGATAGGTTTCAAATCGCCTTCGCCAATAGGTTCCATTGCAAAGTCGTAGTAGAATCCACGATCGATGGCGGGACCAATGGTCGGCTTTGCATCAGGATAGAGTTCCATGACCGCTTGCGCCAACAAGTGCGCAGCACTGTGGCGAAGAATGTGAATGCCTTCATCGCTCTCAGCAAGAATACCTTCAACATCGCAATCATCTGTTAGTGGTGTGGAGAGGTCGCGTTCAACATTGTTGATGCGTGCTGCGAGGCATCCATGCTTCTTTCCAAGTGCATCGGTCACGACTTCGCCAGCAGTTACGCCTGCTGCGTATTCGTTGACAGTACCATCAGGAAGGGTAACGTTGACCATCGACATGGGGACGCCTCTTGCCTTACCCTCGACGGTCCCATTCATCAATGCGACGCTTGAAATCACCAATCAACGATGATGTCATCATCCAAACCCTGACTCGGTTTCTCAAGAATGACTTGTTGTTTGGCCTCCTCTTCCTGCTCCCTCTTTGGTGTTGAAACAACAAAGGAATCCGGCGTTTGTGCACCACCGAGTTTGAATCCGAATTGTGGCTTTGTTTCCTCAACCGTTGGTGATTCTGTTTGAGGTTCAGGGACGACGTCTCCGTGTGTTGCCTCACCCTTGCCCATTTCTTTCATGCTCTCTTTCATGATGTCATCGAGGGCAATCTCGTCCGGTTCGGATTGTTTGACCATGGAACGCCATCATCCGTAGCAACATGAAAACATCGGTTGATTGATTCCATACGGTTGAGAGCAATGATTGAAAACAAAACGAATAAACGTCAAATTATGCGAATCGGCGTCGTTGTCAATCCTGATGCCGGTCTGGGTGGAAGATTGGGATTCAAAGGAAGCGATGGACGCGCCAAAGAAGCACGTGAAGCTGGTGCAGTCGACCGTTCAGGCCCACGAATGCAACAATGCATATCCAGATTTCTTGACCTGCAACAATCGAGTTTGAATCGAATAGGTGTTGATCCAACGTTCGTTGCTTGGACCGGTCGAATGGGAGGAGACTGGCTCGATGGCGTCGATTACGAACAGCGCCAACCATCACCATCTGAATCAACGGCTGATGATACCGCCGCACTCGTTTTGGATTTGGTTTCAGCCAACGTTGATGCCATCCTCTATGCCGGCGGTGATGGGACAACCAGAGACATCGTCAATGCTCTTGATGGTCATGAAACGCCACTGATTGGCGTTCCAGCTGGGGTTAAGATGCATTCAGGTTGTTTTGCTACTACACCAAATGCCGCTGCTGAGGTCCTTCTCGCATTCCTACAAGGCGATCTGATGGTTGCCATCACAGAAGTCATGGATTTGGATGAAGAAATCTACCAGCGTGGCGAGTGGAAAGTTCGCATGTATGGTGAGGCATGGACACCATCGAGTCCACGATTCATGCAAGGTGCGAAAGAACAGGTCGAGCGTGCGAGCGAAGCCGAGACCATTGAAGGTCTTGCCAACCACATCGGGAACCTCATCGAAGCAGACCCTGAACTGATGGTCATATGGGGAAGCGGTGGAACGTTACGCAGAATGGGAGAACATCTCGATGTGGAACTTACACTCCTTGGTATCGATATTCAACACAAAGGGACTGTTTACGGAGATTTGAACGAGAAGGCTCTGCTTGAACACTTGAAGGATTACGAAGGACCTCGTTTGCTGCTTCTCTCACCAATGGGAGGTCAAGGCTTCCTCATCGGGCGAGGCAACCTCCAACTTTCCCCAGATGTATTGCGAGCGATAGGTTTGGATTCGATTCTCGGTGTTGCAACACCATCGAAGCTGTTGGGTCTTTCGAGTGTGCGAATCGACACAGGCGATGTTGCTTTGGATGAGGAATTCCAACAACGACGTTTCGTCAAATTGTTGCAAGGCTATCGAACAACTCGAGTGATTCGAGTGTTGGATGCTTAAGGGAGCGACTGCCCGCTTGAAGCGAGAAGCAAACCGAGGAACGGTGGGCTTGGACGACCTGGGCGAGACTTGAACTCTGGATGATACTGGACGCCAACGTAGTACGGATGTCCATCGAGTTCAAAGATTTCACAACGCTGTCCGCTTTCGTCCTTACCAACGAATTTCAAACCAGCGGCTTCTATTTGGTCAACCAGATCGGGATTGATTTCGTAACGGTGACGATGGCGTTCATCGACCGAATCATGGCCTCCATAGAGTCGCTTTGTAACGCAGTCCTCAACTTGGAAGATGGTCGGCCGGGAACCAAGACGCATCGTTCCACCGAGGTGCGTCTTCGATATTTCAGGCATGAAAATCACTGCAGGATTGGCGGCATCGGCATCAAATTCAGTGGATGTTGCATCTTCAATTCCTAACACGTTGCGACAGAATTCGATGGTCGCAACCTGCAATCCGAGACAAATGCCAAGGTACGGGACATTGTTTTCGCGAGCATATTGTGCAGCGAGGACCTTTCCTTCGATGCCACGGTCACCGAAGCCACCAGGGACCAAGATGCCGTTAGCATTGCGGAGAAGCCCCCACGCCTCAGCGTTGTTTGCATCTTCCAAGTCGCTTGCTTCAATCCAATCGATGTTGAGTTTACGCTCAACGGCAAGAGCAGCATGTTGGAGAGATTTGATGACGGAGAGATAAGCATCGGAAAGATCGGTGTACTTTCCAACCATAGCGATGTTGACCTCTTCAGTGAGTTCATCGAGGCGGTGAGCCATAGCTCTCCATTCAGCAAGAAGACCCGTCTTGTCGCAGTCAATGTCCAGAATATCGCAGAATCCTTGTTCTTCGAGCATCAATGGAACGTGGTAGATGTTGGGAACGTCATGTGTCGAGAAGACAGCTTCAGGACGCACATGACAGAAGGCTGATAGTTTCTGACGCGTTTCATCATTCAAAGGTTTACTCGAACGACAAACGAGGACGTCTGGGGTGATGCCGAGTCCCATGAGTTCCTTGACCGTATGTTGTGTTGGCTTGGTTTTCTGCTCCCCAACTGGTCCCATGACAGGAACGAGAGAGACGTGAACAAAGGTGACGTTTTTCCTTCCAACCCGGAACTGGAATTGACGGAGCGCTTCCAAGTATGGTGCACTTTCGATGTCGCCAACTGTACCACCAAGTTCGATGATGCAGACATCGGGTGTTTCATCGCTCCCATCAGCAGGTCGCTTAGCAACATCGATGATCCAATCTTGAACAGCATCGGTAATGTGCGGAATCACTTGAACCGTTTTTCCAAGATAGTCGCCACGGCGTTCAGCTTCGAGGACTTTGGAATAGATCTTACCGGTTGTGAGGTTGTTGTCTCGAGCAAGGTTGAGATCAAGGAAGCGCTCGTAATTGCCGAGGTCAAGGTCGACTTCACCACCATCGTCCAGAACGAAGACTTCACCATGTTCGAACGGACTCATGGTTCCAGCATCGCTGTTCAGATAGGGATCTATTTTGATCGATGTGACACGCAAGCCGGCACTTTTCAGAAGAACACCGATGCTACTTGCAGTAACACCCTTGCCCAGTCCGCTGAGCACGCCCCCGCTGACAATTACGTACCTCAAACCCATCAACGGGATTTCTAGCCGTCGCGCATACCATATCAATATTGGCTAAGACAATTGACTATGGTTCATCTCTACGTTCAAGTATCGTCAGATTAAGCCGAGTGTATGTCGGGGCCATCTGGCGACAAGATACTGGTCACAGGGGCCCTTGGTCAGATTGGAACCGAACTCGTTGAAGCATTGCGCAAGCAACATGGTTCTTCATCTGTCATCGCATCAGACCTTCGTCCGGTCGAACAGGTTGACCTCAGTCAAGGTCCTTATCTTACGCTTGATGTTCTCGATACTGAAGCGGTCATCGATGCGTGTAAGAAAGAAGGCGTTGGTACAGTCTATCACTTAGCGGCACTGCTCTCCGCAACCGGTGAGAAGAATCCAGAGTTGTGTCGAAAGGTCAACGTTGGTGGAACCATCTCCGTGTTTGAAGCAGCGCGAGCGTGTTCAATGCGCGTCTTTACCCCTTCATCCATTGCAGTGTATGGGCCAGATGCGCCAAAACATGCCCCGCAAATCACACCACTTAACCCAACGACTGTGTACGGTGAAACCAAAGTCGAAGGCGAAAAACTCGCCAAAGAGTACGAAGAGAAATACGGATTGGACATACGCGGCATTCGCTATCCCGGTTTGATTTCGTACAAAGCACCAGCAGGGGGTGGCACGACCGATTATGCAGTGGAAATATTCGATGCCGCACTGAATGATGGGCATTATGATTGCTTTGTCCGTGCAGATACACGATTGCCCATGCTCTACATGGACGATGCTATCCGAGCAACTCTGATGTTGATGGATGAGCAAAGTGAACATCTTGGTGAATCGAAAGCTGGTTACAACATCGATTGTTTTTCGTTTACTGCAGAAGAATTAGCGATAGCCATCGCCAACGAAGTAGATGGATTTACGTTTGATTTCAAACCTGATGTACGCCAGAATTATGCAGATTCATGGCCAGATTCAATCGATGGGTCAGTCGCTAAGGAAGAATGGAACTGGTCGCCACAATTCGATCTCGATGCAATGGTCAAAGCCATGCTGGATGGGCTCTCAAAGAGTCAGTAATCTCTTCCCAGTGCAATCATTGTGAAATCCACTTGTAGGTACGGGCACCTTCGTTGGCTCCATCTTCACCGATTTCAACAAGAGCAAATTCACCACGAGGAGAGACAACGCTCTCTTCTTGCAATCCCTTGTGGAGATTTTCGTAGGTGATCTGATCGATGGCGACACGACCTGCAAGGCGCTCAAACAATTGCCAGCCTGCAACGACTTCGCGCCATCGTGGAGCAACCTTGCCTTCGAACACCTTCGCTTTCGCACCAGAACCGTAACCACAGAGGCCAAACAGTTCACCTTCAAGTTTTGAGTTGTCCTCCAAATCCGATTCAAAGGTGGACATGAGTGCCAAGAAAATGGAACCCGTGTATTGATTTCCAATTAGACTTGAGGCACGTTGTCCCTTCTCGATGCGCTCCTTGTGGAACTCCATGTACTCTGGAGTCTTCGAAATGGCTCGACGGTATCCATCCATTTCCTTTTCCCAAGCCATGATGGCTTCAGGGTCATCGGATTCGGGTTTTTCTGGTTGTTCGCCAATCTGTTCGATGACGCTTGGCCACATTGACGTGTTCATTCGATCGTGACGGAATACATCAGGGAACATTCTCTTTGCTTGGAATGCATAAGGAAGGTGCATGATGATACGAGACCATTGTTCTGTGAACTGCGTATCGAGTTCAGGGTCCCATCGCTTTTGCTTGATGGCTCGCTGGCTGAAATTGTAGAATGCTTGCCGAACAGCTTGCTGGTAACATCGATTCGAAAATTGGCCGTCAAAAACAGGTTCATCTCGGTGAACACTGACGGATTCTTCGCCATGTGCAAAGATTCCGAGACGTCGTACTGTCGACTCCGGGAGGTGCTTGACCATGCGCTCAACGATTCCCTTCTTGACCGATTGACCAGCCTCTTGTGCCAGTGTCATGACATTGGAAATTACGGAGCGAATGCTGACGTTTCGTCGTGGCTTGAAGAAATCGTGGACGGGCGTTGTTGACACACCCCAGCAATCTGGCACTTCCAGAA
>CALDQY010000298.1 GCA_937911445.1 uncultured Rhodobiaceae bacterium
AGTGCAATAAATGCATACAATGTTGAGCGTTCCCCAAGGAAGGATGCGAATTCAACTGATTCCTCCTTGGAAACAAGCTTCAGGATGCCAAAGGTAAGCGGAATCGATACAAGAACAAGGAGCAAGCCAATCGCATCAATGGCCATCCCCATGCTCGATGAACAGGATGAACCGGTCATATGCGTTTGGGATGTGGTTGCCAAAAACAAAGCATTTGAGACATATGCCTTCTAAGCCGTAGTATGGGGGATGACGATGCGATGCAGTTTGACTCCATCGGATTTCGCCACCAAATTCCAAATCCAGCATGGTACAATCCATTCAAAAAACGGAAAGGAGCGGGAATCGCCCACGTCGATTTTTCCATTCCGGAAGGGAGCATTATTGGCCTAGTAGGTACAAACGGTGCTGGAAAAACCACACTCTTGCGGATGATCAGTGGCATCCTCCCGCTCGAAGAAGGGACAGTGAAGCGCAATGAGGGCGTACTGGACAGCGATGCTTTGCGTTCCTTGGTCGGATTCATGCCTGAACAAGTCCGATGGTCGAGTCAAGGAACCATTCGTCGGACGATGACTGAATTTGCACACTTGCGTGGCTGCTCGGTTCAATCCGCACTGGATGTTCTTGCCGTTGTGGGACTCAAAAATCGAATGGATTCTACCCTTGATTCATTGAGCCAAGGTATGAGGCAACGGCTTTCACTGGGTGTTGCCTTACTAGGTACCCCACGTGTGCTCGTCCTCGATGAGCCGTTCAATGGCATGGACCCCGTTGCTATTGATGCGTTCAAACGGTTGCTTCGCTCGCTAGCAAACAAAGGCATCTCGATCATCGTTTCAAGCCATCATCTCGCTGAACTGGATCACCTCGTTGACACCATTGCGTTGCTTCACCGTGGCCAACTGCTCGCCCATGGTACAACCGATTCACTTCGAGTCAATCTTGGCTTTGAACAAATGACTGAAATCGTTCTCGAACGGGAAATTGAGCATATACTTCTCGATGGGATGAACGTTCTCGAACACATCGAATCCGAAGGACAGCATCGCTATGTCATCAAATCGGGACATCATGACCTTCTCGAGAAACTCGTGAAGAACAAACATACAATCTCAACCTGGAGAGTTGTCCCTCCAACGCTCATTGAACTGCTTTGCGCAGCAACAGGGATGGATCGGGAAACCATCGGAATGGATGTTGAACAAAGCAGCATGATACCGTTCCGAACAGTGGGTGGTGAAGAAGAATGACACCGTCCAAACGAATGTGGCGGCTTGCGTTTGCTCTCAGTAAGCAACGAATGTTGTCGACCCGGATGTTGATCATGCTGCCGATTCTTTTGTTGTTCATTCCGGGAATGGCTTGGGGTTTTGCAGACCCAAACATTCAGCTTCCAGCAGAACAGCTTCCAACAAATGGAACAGAAGTCATGTTCTTGGCAAGCATTGGTATTGTCTTTGCTGGAACGATGGCTGCTGTCCTCATCGCTCACGATGGAATCAGCCGAGATCGTGCGAGTGGTGTTCTTGAACTCCGCCTTTCTCAACCAATGCCACGATGGAGGCAGGGTGTTGTGCTGATGGTTGGCCATTGGAGCAGCATTGCACTTCCCGTGGCAGTTCTGTTGGTTGCATCCATGATGCTTGTAGGATATCGAAGCGGCATGTGGATGCCGTTGAGTGATGCCCTCATCTACATCGTTGCAGCGATGTTGATTCTTTTGTGGTACACTGTCTTCGCCCTGCTCGCATCAAGTATCGCCAAGGAACAAGGCTCAGCTATTGCATTTTCAATCGGCCTGTGGTTCTTGTTCACATTGCTCTGGGTCCTATTCACGACACTTCTCGCTGCATTGAACGGCGTTGCAGTTGGCGATACTCAAGATCAAGGATACCTCGTGTTTGAGGGACGCTTGGATTTGCTTTCTCCAAATGGGGTTTATCACCATCTTTTGGAAACCCGATTGGACGGGGTCGATCGAGGTGTTTCAGCACTTGCCGCATATCTTGCTGCAATCCTTTGGACAATTGTACCAGTCTACCTGTTCCAGCGTCGACTGAATCGGCTTGTTCCTTGACTGTTCTTAACCAAGCATTGATGAACGTTGTTGGTCTCGTCCAATCATGATACCCGTCCTCATCATGATGCTTCTAGCCCTCGTGAGTCCGTCGATTGAAATGTCCACTTTGGATGAAAGCGAACCTGTCCAGACAACATCTGGACGTCAAGGCAGCCTCGATGTTGATTGCAGTGGCTACACCTTCGAAGATCTCTTCGAGTACGATTTCGCTCTCTTCACGCTCGATGTGAACGACGATTGGGCAACCGGCGTCATGGACGCGAAAGCATGGGTTAACGGCAGCAAATCTGCTGTTGTACGCGACAATTTGGATGGTCTGTTTGAAGGCGTCCCAGGTGGTGACGATGACTGGATTTCAACCGATGAACGAGAAGCTGTTCGCTCCATCGGACCAAGGTGTATCGCCGACATGGAAACCCGACTTGGTATCCGCGAAGGTCTCGCACATCGTGGAAACGTGGACTGGAACGACCTAGAATTCGTAGAAGATGGAATTGCACTCGATGAAGTCAACCTCGTTCCAACCGGTCATGAGCAGGAGCGTTCATGCAGCAGTCCTCTTTCAGATGCTGGATGCAAGGAAGTCCCGGTCACCGTGACGGACGATTTGGAAATTCACTTGCTCATTGCTGAAAATCAGAACAACAATGTGCGTTTTGATCAACTTCCAAACCAAGGTAGTTCGAACTTTACACTCGCTATGAACATCACCAATATCACCGACGCACGCCTCATTATGACCTTCCCCGTTGAGCAAGGACTGCGTGTTGCCGATACAGGCTTCTATGACGACGGAGTTCTCAACGAAGCACTTGCGGCACCAGAGAGCGAATTCCTACCAGACGGTCGATTGCGTATCGTTGCTGATGTCGATTACCCACTCGGTTCCTACCCCATGGTCCGCAATCTGTTTGTTGACTTTACAACCATGGCACCGTTCACCAACGAGGATCCTGTTTGGAGCACAACCGCACCAGCAGACGGGACCATCATCCCAGTTGGGACAACCAACGGAGAGATGCTTGCAACCGAAGATGCAGGCACGTGGGTAACCGACGAGAGCGGATGGAGTTTGCAATGTAATTTCCTCGATGCGGGTTGGGATGTTCGAATGGATGAAAACGCTGCATTGTACGTTACTGCAAATGGAGATTCAGCCGTAGGACAGTGCGCTGGCGTAGATGCATTTGGCGCAGAGACCGTTGAGCACCGCAACTACACCTTCGGCAAGGTCATGGACGCCTCTGCAGCAGTATCAAGTGACGGTGACCAAATTGAATTCACCGTTACACCGACCGACCTTGTTCAAAGCCTAACCGTAACAGCTCACGCACATCAGATGTCCGCCATGGGCTCAGAAACGACTGCAGTGGCTCAAGGGGCGTTAACGGTTCTCTCGTTGTCTATGTCTGGACTTTCACCAGGCGAAGTCATGATTATGGGTTCCGCCACCGCCAATGGGATGTTGGATTACAACTTCATGCTTGACTTGGGCATCGAAAAGGCAAACACACCTCCAACAATCACCATTGATACCAATCTTCAGGGTCAAGAGGCTGAGTGGGAACTCGATGGACTGAAGTTTACGCTCAATGGGAACGTCATCGATCCTGATGGCCAAGATGTGAGCATGGTTTTGAGCATCTGCAACGGTCAAACATCGAATTTCAATCGAGACAACCTCGCATGGGAAATTCAAGTCTCCATTGCCAACTGTATCCAGAACAACGTCGAATCGCCCTACAATGTAGTCATCATGGCAACCGATGAGTCTGGTGCATCAACCACTCTGAGCATCGATGTCGTTGATCCAAACGCAGGAGGCACCGATTCTGGTGGCGATTCAACCACAACGGAAAGCGAAGAAGAGGCTGGAAACATCCTCCCTGCTCCTGGACTCCTTGCTACGATGATGATTGGATTGGTTGCAGCAGGATGGGTTTCATCACGCCGAGATTGACCAACAGACTCAAACGCAGTTGCTAGGCACGTAGGGTTGAGGGACATGTTTCGAGGTACAATCGACCGTACAAGCCACGAGGGTGGTTTACTCCTCACCTTTAGTGGCTCTTCACCAGCGCTTGGCTCCATCATCGTTCGAGAAGAAGATGGGCACTACATCGGGAAGGTCAACGCAGTTCTTGGCTCGACTGAAGCACCTCTGGCACATGTTGCACATCTTGATCGAAAGCAGGACAACGATGCATTCATCGGTGCTACTGTAACCATTCGAGCCAAGAAAGAACGGGAAGAACGTCCACGTCGAGAGCAACGAAGCGATCGACCTCAACGTCGTGACGACCGCTCCTTTGACCGTCGAGACAATCGTAGAAGGAATGACGATCAAAAAGACGACTGGGTTTGTGCTGCATGCGAGAATGTCAATTTCTCTTGGAGGACGGAGTGCAACAGTTGTGGTAAAGGTAAGGATGGGAACGTCAAAGCCTACAAATCCTCCTTCAGAGACAACAACCGCTCAAGCAACCGTCGAGACCGATCTCAACAGGAACGTCACGGACGCAACGATTGGATCTGCTCATCCTGTGGCAACGACAACTTCTCATTCCGTACAGAATGCAACAAATGTGGAAAGCCGAAAGCAGGAGGAGGCGGAGAAGGACGGTCTCGTGGGGGCTTTTCAGATCGTGGTCGACGTGGTGGAGGTCGTGGAAGAGATTCAGACCGACGTGGTGGAAGCCGTGACGGTGGCCGTGGGAGAGATTCAGACCGACGTGGTGGAAGACGCAACGGAGGTCGTGGTTTTGGTGGCAACAGAGACAGCCGTGATGACCGACGTGACTCTGGACGTGGTCGTCCAAGCCGTGATCGCAACGATGAGCGCCCAAATGAGCGTTATCGAAAAGCCCGAGGGAAACGGCCAGGGCATGCGCACAACCGAGGACCTCAGCCCATTCGTCCTCGACGCTATCAAGGAAGAGATCGAGACGACTGAGGTGAATGGACGTGACAGCAGAAGCCCATTACTTGGATGCGCTTGAAGCGCTTGATGCTGAAAATCGAGAAGAGGCGCTCCAGCATGCCCGAAAGGCGGTCAAACTCGACCCCGAACATGCTGATGCTTGGAGAGTCATTTCTGATGCGAGTCTTCCAGGATCTCGGTTGCAACCAACTTTGAAGCAAGCCGCTTCCTCACTCTCTGCTGCCAAAAAGGTGGTTGCTCTCCAACCAGATGATCTAGCCATGTGGGTTCGAGGAGGACGATTGCTTTCAGATGAACTTGGTTTATACATGGATGCACTACAATGGTGGCAAGATGCACGTCATCATGCACCAGAAGAGGTCACACCAATTGTTGAGCAAGCAGCTATTCTTGCTGATATGGGACTATACGGTGAAGCAAGCGATAGATTGCAGTCCATTTTTGACGAAAACATGGACCTCGCTACAACGCAGTATGCACGCGTTGCAAGACTGCACCAAATGTGTCAATTGGCCAGTGAACAACCGTCCTCAGAGCATTTCAAACCATGGGAGAAACATCACGATGGTTGGGAAGCCATCAAGATGCGAAT
>CALDQY010000299.1 GCA_937911445.1 uncultured Rhodobiaceae bacterium
GAGTTGGAGCGAGGTAATCTCGTTGAAAAAATGAAAGTTCCGAGTGAGAAAGGTGGACCCCCACGAACCATCTTTAGGGTCTGTGAAGCATTCTCACTGAGAGTCGATCTTGGTCCTGATTTGTTCAAGATTGAACGGAGGAAACTTCCTTCTGGAGGACCTTTACGACTTAGTTCCCGATTACCCGGAGGAGCTCAAACCATTGCTGAAATGGTAAGTGGGCGAAAGAAGATCAGCGTTACAGAGGGCGTCATCCATCTTGAACAACTGAATGACGAACTTGAACAATTGGACCGTCAACGAGACGCTCTCATTGCCTTACATCAACAAATACGAGGGCGTGTCTCCGCCGCAGTCGATACCGACTTCGAAGACTACTCACAGCGAACCATGGTTCACGCATTGATCGAAACACCTCGCGTCAAACCAGACCTCGGATTGATGGCGAGAGAGCTCAACCTCAGTGAGAGCGATATCTCTGCAGTCATGTCACGAGTGCGCGAGCTTGTTGAGCAACAGCGCTCAGACCGTTCGGGCGAAGTTGTCGCCATCGACGACAATCCTGGCCTTCGTTGGTGGCTTGGCTGATTCAATCAGTTGTCCGCTTCATCACCAAGCACAGACATCAAGGAAGATTGCTCAGCAATACGGTCCTTGACTGCTGCACGTCGGCCTCGTCCTACAAGGTAGAGAACGCCGAAGAGTGAGAAGGTCAAGAGAACGATCATACTCGGAAGTGCGACCTTTCCGACGACTTCACCAGCAACATCCAAGAATGGATTCGAAGAACCGAGTTCTTGGGAAATTCGAACAATGTTGTCACCTTCGTTTGCTTCAACAATCGTGTTGCCTGGGTCAACAACAACGTAGACATTCTTGCTACCTGCAGTAACTGGGTAAAGCATGTACAGCTCGATAGCACGCTCGTCTTGTGAATCGTCAGGCTTGTCCAATGCACCAATGATTTGGCGCATGACGATGCTATCTTCGTTGCACATGTTGTCGCTCTTGCGAATTTCAGTCATCATGTCATCGTCATCGTATTCACAGAGAATCACTTCGATATCCGAAGCATGAACGTTACCAGTGTTTGCAATCTCGATACGAATCGGGATGGATTCGCCAACGTCGGCCGATGTAGAATCAACTGAGGCTGATCGCACAACAAGGTTTGGTGCACGGAGATTGATGGTTACAATCTTCTCGTTGGAATCCAACAAGTCTCCAACCCACGATGATGAATCATCATGGTCTCCACCTTGCTCAGCGTTGCCCATCATTGAGACAACCTTCAGACCAAGACTTCGGGTTGTGAGTTGTGCACCTGGGTCGATGGCTACGATAGCGACCATTGTGTAGGTTTCGTATGGAGCCATTTCTGGGAGGCGCCAAGAGTCGATGTCTGCGAGGTAAACGCAGCTGTCCTCGGGGTAGGACGCAGCGGTCGAGGTTGTTGCTACACAGTCTTCCTCGCTTTCAAGATCAAGTCCTACTTGTCGGATGATCTTCCACGAAACATCCCATCCGTCGAGAGTACCCATGCCTGGGAACTCTTGGACGGTGATATCGGTACCAGAACGGTCCGAAGTGTGGTTGTCGAGCGTTGGTACGTCAGGGACGTTACCAGCGTTTGTCACGTTGACGATGAATCGTACGACACGTCCAGGAGCAGAGGTCTTCACATCGTTTTCAACGGTCGGATCCATTGAAATTTGCATGTCGTAGAACTCACGAACGGTGACTGTGAGAGTTGTGACATCACGCAAACGCGTCATACGACCCGCTGCATCCTCGTCCTTCTGTTCGGACTTGGTGTGGAAGACAACAGTGTAGTCTCCGGCAGGTACTTGGTGAGGGATGTTCATGAGGACGTCGAAGGACTGTGATGAGCCTGCATCCAGTTCCTCCAATGTATTGCGTGGAACAGTAATGTCCCAGATAACGTCGACACCAGCCTCGTCGGTAACACGAGCAAGGGTGTAATCAAAGCGATCTGGTCCGTTACCGTTGTTGTTCACGGTTGTCGGGAGAATGATGGAGTCGCCCGGATTGACGGTGAGTTCCTCGTTATCAACCAGAGAAACATCTGTTGACAAACGGTAGACGTGATCGACATCAACTTGCAGAATCTTCGCTGCTGAAATCTTCGGGTATCCTTTCAGATGGGCCTTGATGGTCACGGCCTTTCCAAGTCCAGCTGGAGCGTCGTCAGGAGCACAGATTTTCACCTTGACCACATGCATGCGGAAGTCGTCACCAGACATGAGGACCCACGGGTAGGAGACACCGTCTGGGTTCAACGTCAGTCCGTTCGGGAAGATGACTTCCGTTGTCCAGTTCTCATCGTTTTCAGTGGTTCCTGGAGTTGTGAAGACAAGATCACCAGTATCGAAGTATTTCTCAACCTCGATTTCAAACACATGGCAATTCGGGTCCAAGGCATTCGGCGCATATGGAGCTGGTGTTACGATGGCTTCCTGGTCGGTGATGTTGAACACAATGTTGTTGGACGAACGAATCGAAACGAAGACACCGAGTTCAAGAATGTCGTATGTTCCCTTCTCGACAGACTTGACAGGCTCGCCTGCTGACCATCCCTTGAGCAGGATGACGAACGCACCAGGGTCCTCGGACGTAGGTACGCTAATTTCGAGATTCTTGGTGACCGTCTGCTTTGGATCGAGTTGGACACTCAGTGGGAAGTTCACGTCCCACGCAAACGGAAGCAACCATTCTTGCCGTCCCTCAAGGGTTTGAGGATCCCAGAACAGGAATGTATCTGCTACGTTTCCTGTGTTGGTAATCGTAATCGAGAAGATGGCTGTTTGGCCCTGTTCCACGTCAGCAACACTATGTGATGCATCCAAATCAATTCCGTGAACAACGTCCATGAGAGTAAGCGTTGTGAGTTCTGAACGGATAGCTGGATCCTTGTAGGACTTTGCATCAACACGAATCTCTGCGAGCTCGTCGGCATTTGCTTGGTAAATCGATGGTGCTCGGACACGGAGATAGAACCGAATCGATTCTCCGCCTTCGAGGAAAATTTCGGTGTCAGGGAAGATGGCGGTATGATTGTCAGCGAAGAACAACGTTGCCGTCCAGTTTGTTGGAACGCCGGTGATGTTGAGTCCGTAGGAGTCAGCTACCAGGTCCTTCGGCCCTGGTGTGGAGTTGTTCATGGTGAGATTGTAGATCGTTTGCTCACCGGGTTCAATCACGTGATAGAACGTCTCTCCATCATCAAATTCAACGTCAACTTGTCCGGTTAGAACGTGTGAATAACAGATCGTGAAACGATTGTTGTTGGTTTCATCGTTGCATTTGTTGGTATCTGACCATGCAACGTGAGCGCCGCTTCCTAGATCATTTGAGAACGCTGGTGGCATACCGATGCTCGGTTTGTAACCAGAGTTCGGTCCAAGTTTGTTCGAGGACCATGAGGTGATAGCAACGGTTTCCCAAGGGTCGAGTGCTGTGAGTCCATCTCCTTCGAGTGAGGTATGGTTCAATCGCACGTACAGGAGTTCTTCGCCAGCAGACGTGTTTCCAGAGTCAACCCATGCGATGTGGACTTGGTTCTGATCATCTGTGAGGAGAGATGGGAAGACGGAATTACCGCCCCATGGAGCATTCTGTGGCAGGCCAGCGTTGGTTTCAACGTTGGAAATCGGTGTATCGTTGATCTTCTTGATGGCGTATGTAGAGAGACCATCATCACGACCGTCAAATTCTCCAGCACCCTGAAGTCGGAGCTTAGTGTAGTAAATCTCGTAGTTGACGTCCTTTTCGAAACCGTAGTCACGTCCATCCATCCATGCAATGTGCGTGTTACCTTCCATGTCAACACCAATCGATGGGTGGAACGAGTAAGCGTCATCAATCGTGACACGTGTATCGTTGACAACAACAAGGTGTCCCTCAGATCCCTTTCCGGTGTCTTCTCTGTAGCCACCATTCTGAGCGACAGTTCCGGAAACACCAGGCGTCCAGCTTGGGTCGTTGTTCATCTTGCCATATGGGTCGAGTACAGACATGTAGATTTCACGTGAGTTGTTGGTGGAGATGTAAACCATTGCTTCAACGAGTAGCGACATTTGGCTTGCCCCGCCACTCCCGGATGGGAATTCGTAAACTTGTCCACCAGCATCTGTCGAGCGGATGGTGTTACCTGGACAATTTCTTGCAGCTGTGCTTTGGACACCGTTCGGGCACTGAGCCAAGTCCTTGAAGTGGGATTGAACACTTGTAGCACCGCCGTAGGTTTGTCCGTACATTCCTACAGGAACGACACCTGCGTTGACACAGTTGTCGTGTGCTTCCTCAATGGAGGTTGTATCGTCCGCTTGCTGTGCAGGATCGCCGTCCTTTGGTCCTTCATCGGAAATCGGGATGGCAATCTTTGTTGCGTTCGGATTCCACTTGTGATCGTCTTGGGTCGGAGGATTTCCTGGGACGTTGCCCTGTGCATCCTTCCAAGAAAGACATGCCCAGTTGGTTCCTGGGCCCCAGTCCTCTCCAGAGTATCCGGAGTACGTGTTACCGTTGTAGACGGTTCCTGGAAGTTTTCGGATACCGCCAGAGTCGTCTCCTGGTGCAATACCAAGAGCCGTTGAACGAGGTCCAGCGTTCTTGTTGTGTGTTGCGCAGTTACCACTACTTGCAGCACCTGGGAGTGTGTTTCCAAGACCGTAGATGGTCTCGTATACCGTCATGTTTCCTTCTTGGAGCATTGGCTTGAGACCTTGGAAGTAACCACCTGCAGCAAAGTTTCCGCCGTAAATAACCGTACAAACGTCAGCCCATTCAGAGTACATCGATCCTGATGTGTCGACGAGGAAAACAAGTTCGACCTTTCCACCACGGGTGTCGTCCCATGCGATTTGGACGAGGTCATTAGAGTCAACAACAATATCTGGGTGGCCCTTGTGTCCGATGATTGGGGTCAAGAGCGTATCTTCGAAGAGCGTGAGGACTGTTCCGCCGCTAAACTCAGGTTGAATCATGGAGTAGTAGATTTGAGGTTGGTTGAAGAATTGCTGCAACTCATCGTAGGAATCTTGCCAAGCGATGTGGAGGTTGCCTTGACTGTCAACGTCGATGGATGGCCAGTCACGGTCTTGTGCACGCATGGAGATGATGGTATCATCGATAACGGAGATCGCAGTATCTTCTGCAGCCATTCCATCGAGTGGCGCAAGGTAAGGGTTGATCGAGGTGTACATGATCTTGTGTTGACCGGATTTGTCCGCCCAAACCAAGTGGATTCGGTCGTTGTCATCGATGACCATGTCTGGGTGCCAGACCTTGTGAAGTCCCGGATTGGTGATTTGCGTCGCATCAATCAGAGTTTCACCACGTGGAGAGAGCATGGAATAGTACAGGTGTTGCGTGTTCCTTGCCCAGACAATGTGGACGTTTCCTTCGCTATCTGAAGCAACTGCAGCTTGGTTATCGGATGCCGTTCCACCGTCAACGATTCGAACGGCTTCGGTGATAACGACTTGAGAGGCTTCGGCTTGTTCAGTTCCAATCACCATTCCGGAGAACAGAGACAGAAGAAAAAGGCTAACGAGGGTAATCGATTTAGTTGTTTGACGCATGGTAACACCTGTGTGACTAGAAGCAACCTTCACCACTACTTAACCGCGACCCTTACGCGTCAGAAAAGAAAAGGACCGATATGGCCCGTTCAAGCCCATTCATCCGGATCCAATCCAGTACCGAAAGGCATCATGTCGTTGTACTCGATTTGAGCAGGTTCTGGTGCACTTTCCTTCGGTTGTTTGCGCTTCTTTTGTTCCGTCCAATCGTCGACAGGGCCAGGTTCTCCTTTCCCAGGACCATATGCGAATTTGATTTCATGAATCATACTTAGCTTGGCGAGCCAAAGACGGCGTAGGCTATGCATGAGCGCATTCTTGTTTAGGCCATCGTGCCAGATTGGCAAACTCACATTGAATGCTTGGAGAGGGCCCGGTTTTTCTTTGCCTTGGTGCCCCATGTGGATGCCCCAGTCGAGCTCTGCACGCATGAGCGAGAGGCGGCACTCGTGAACCCACTCTGACCAAACTTCTGGCTCTTCGTTCATGTGCTCCTTCATCTGGTCTTGTTGACCCAAATCTACTCGTGTCATGCTCGAGACAAAGACGAGGTCTCTTCCTTTAGGTAAGACAACGGCGAACATGTGGCCTTGAGGACCAGGAGGGTAGCGAACGAGAAAGTGTGCATCCGCCCGGGGGTCGTTCTTATCTCGAATTTCGAGACGTTCGCTAGCAAGCCATTGACGGATTTGCTGGACGTGCCCGGAATCGACCATGATGAACCGGAGCGTTTGGGTGTTTTGAACTCAACGCTCCTAAGAGCTTTGGAGTTCTCCTTTCAAATTCTTCAATTTCTCTCTGAGAGTCTGTTTGTATGTACTACTCACAAAGATTCGTGCAAACGCTCTTCGGGCATCGACATATCCATCCCACCAAAATCCAAACATCCTACCTGATGACCAAAAGAGCGGAATCATGGAAACATAAAGAAGGACGAATGCTCCGACGCGATGCATCGATTCGTTCCCCAACATCGTGCGAACATCGAATGATGTGATTGCACTGATATCGCCGGAGTTTAACCACAGTATCCCAGCGCCAATCAAGGCCATGAATGGCCAAAGGATGACGGAGCCAAACATGGCTGCAAGGAAATGGTAGGTCGTTCTGGCATCAACGCCTTCATCGGTTCGA
>CALDQY010000300.1 GCA_937911445.1 uncultured Rhodobiaceae bacterium
AAGGAGCTTCATGACTATTGAGCAATATTCTCTAGAACACACCGATTGAGCGGAGGGCTAGAACACCGTTGGTGGTTACCCAAAGACTGACTGGGAGCAAAACGAGTCCCATGAAGCGAGCGAAGGTATCTGCCCCGATACGGCCGAAGATGTTGGAGAATGGACCTCCCCATGAGGCAATGAATCGAAGGACAAGAATGGTGATTCCAGCAATCAACACGTTGCCGAGGAGCAAAAGAACCGCAAAGAAGATTCCCATTCCTCCGTTTAATGCTGCGGCTCCAACGCCTTGTGCAACCAGACTTGGTTCCGCCAACCAGGACAACCATCCGATAAAGATCCCAAGGAACACATCGCGTTGCATGTCTTCTTTTGGACGCCACTCTTGGAATGAGGGAGGTGTCATCTTGTGGATGAAGGAACCCAACATGTCGGCTTCGAACGGAGAGCCACGTCGTAACGTCATGGCGCACATGAAGGCAAACCATGCGAACATGATGATGGAGACGATGTAAGTGAATGATGCGCTTACCGGGAGCAGGCTAACAAGCAAAACAGGAAGATGAATCATGACAGCAGCGACTCCACCAGCGAGGACAATGCTTGCCCAAAGAGCACCTGGGGGCAATGGCTCCTCTGGTTTTGTCCAACCTTGCCGTGGAAGGGCAAGGAAGATGAGGAACAAACCAGTCGGGAATAGGACTGAAAAATAGGTCATGAGGCTCGTTGGACCACCACTCTCAATGCCCTCGATGGCATCGTTCATGGCCTTTGCACCGCCTGTCGGTGACTGGCTCCATGTAACGTGCATGCTGCTATCGACAAGAACCAATGAATCTGCATTCCCAGTAGGGGAGGTTGATACAAACTCTTGATTGTAATCGAGAACAATAGGCCAACTGCTGTTAATGGAAGAGCGATAAGCATCGACATCGCTCATCATCGAACCATTTCCAATCACAATTTGCACAACGGCTACATCCTCGCGTTGCCCGAGCAACAATTCGAGTTCATTCGCTTGATCTTGAGCAGATTCCGAACCTGGTGCAATCGCTCCAATGGCCAGAACATTGGCATCGCCCATCAGTTCGGACAACGTCGTGAATTCAGCACCTGAGGATTTCAATTCAGCATCGATGAGGCGTGCATTATCGTTGAGTTGCGCCTCCGTGTTCAGGTTGGAGACAGAGAAGCCAACCGGTAACATCAGGAGTGCCATGATCAACAAGGCGATGAGAATTGGAAGCGGTATTGGCGGATCTGCATTGAATCCTTTGAATGCAAAACCGAGGAAGCAAGCAATTGTTGTCAAACTCAGCCACAAACCTGAGCTTGCAAAGCCATCGGATTCTCCCTCTACTTCAAAACGAATGATGCCGAATGCATGACAATCCGCATTTGGGTTCCCACTTGAAGTCTTGACACAAACCTCAAGATTTGAAGTTCCCTTCTGAAGCACTTCTTTCCCTGTCCAAATCCAAGCAGTCTCATTATCTCCAAGACTTCGCTCCATTCGTATTCTTCCAATGGAACTCTCCATGACCATGTCACGATCACGATTTGTCTTCACGTCGTCATCCATTGGTCCACGCAATACCCAGGAAACAGCAGGGTCGCCATTTCCATCGACGAGAACGTCACTAGGGCCCCATGGAAGGGTTGGAAGGAATTCGATGTGTGCTCTACGTGAAGAGTCGACTCGAATGCTTGCACTTGGCTCATACACTTTCCCAGTCATGATGATGCCCCCTGCATTGGTTTCGAAGCCGCCCCACTGAATTCGTGCACGACTGTTTTCACAAAGGTGTTCAGCACTAAGTGAAATCGAAAAGGTGTCACCAGCAGACAAATCTACGTCCATCATCACAATCTCACCTGAAAAATTCACAGGTTCGTTTGAAGCAATCGAGTCAAGTATCTCAGTTACAGTACTCTCGTAAACTTGATTTCCAGATATGCTAACTGACATGACCAATGTAGTCGAATCGTCGCCAACTGTGGGTGGAATTGAAAGTGGTTGTTTACATTGGGTCGATTGGATTGCACCAACTTGTGGAACAAGATATGCGCTGAAGTAGGTTGACATGTTGATCGTCCCCCTCATGGAATTAACAATTGGTTCAGATGTAAGCGAGAAAATAGGAACCAGTCCAGTATTTGGGTCTACATCTGCAAATGCTAATGTTGCATCTGGGCGTTCACGTTGCAAGACGGAGGTTTCAGCATCATCACCTTCGACATAGAGTCGTTGCTCTATGTCCATCTCCCACTCAACATAACCTGCGTCATAGGTGACATTTTCGACGCCCTGAACGGAGGTCAGCGCAACGCCGGAAAAAAACAGTGCCATGAGCAGCACGGCGAAGACGTGGCGATGGCGCATGACACGCTGAGTGTGAACCAGTTCATGAAGTCGGCGGCGAATTACATCGGCGTTCCCAAGTAGAGCCACATCAATGCAACGCCTGCAATAATGGAGAGTGCATTGACCGACCCTTTTGTCAACAGTCCACGATTTTCGAGAACCGCTCCGAGAACACTATCGATTTGGCAACCAAGGAATCCGAGTCCTGCAACGACGCCTGCAACGAGAATTCCATCGGTAACTGTGGTTGAGAACATGATTAAACTGGCGATGAGTGCAGTCACACCGATGAGGATGCCACCCGTCGCTGCAGCGAGTTGGCCATTCGGAGAGAATCCGCCATTCACACCCGCTTCGCACGGTTTGAGTGTTGTAATCATACGGACTCGATCATCGAGGCAACCGATTTCGCTTGCCCAAGTATCGGACGTTGCAACCGAAACTGCAGCTGCGAACATCCACAAGCCATGTTCCCAATCTTCGATGAGGAAGGCCAGCAAAGCGACGATGGCTGGCATGCCTCCGTTCGCTGCGACGTTGATCCATCCACGGTGTCCATCCGTTGATTCGTTCAACCCTCGAGCTGTTTTTTCATCGAATCTCCATTTTGTTGCCAAATGGCTGCTCAAGAGGAAGCACAAGAGCATCAACAACCATGTCCAGTGGCCAAGACAACCAACAAAGAACCCGAGCAGTGCTGCTGCGAAAATGCCCTGTCCATCGAGAATACGTGCTCGAAGTGATGCGGCAACGAGGGCAAAAATGAGCATCGTCGTGACGACAATGTTCCCTGAAACGAGACCACCTGAGGTAAAATCCATACGAAGCCCTCATCCGCGAGCCCAAGTGATTGGTTTTGTTCTTTGCGTTGGCTTTGCCTCAACAGCCTACGGTTTTGAGGTCAAACATCGTCTTCCATCGCTGCTGCAAGAACAAAGCGTCCGAAGGTCCACAGTAAAGCGATGAGTACAACAATCCATGTCAATTCAGCAATCAATCCGACAACCGGTCCGAGGTTACCAGACATGTACGACATGAGGACAGAACTGCCGTTCCAGAAAGCGTGGCCAAACATAGCGATGCCGAGCATAACGGGCAATGAAGTCGGAAGTTGTAGATTCGATGATTTCGAAAAGAACGATGGATGGGAGGTGAGCGACGGTTCAAAACGAGATGCTGAGGGATTAAGTGGATTCACAAGATTCCATTGTTTCACATCTGGAATTCGATGTGGTTGTTTCCGCTCCTCGAGCATGTGTCCAATGGCGTATCCACTGCATGCGGTCCACATCGCATGTCCTGGAATCGATCCTATGCCTCGAACAACGGTTGTGAGTCCGTAGGAGAAGGCCATCACCTCGCCAGCGAAGAGGCTGAACAGAATGTACTGAAGGTTCTCAAGCAATGCAAAACCTAAACCAACTGTAAATCCAACTTGGAACCCACGTTTCTTGGAATCGATCAATCCTGCAAGTGAAAAGACTGCGAGTGCCTTGCAGAGTTCTTCTCCAACGGGGGCAGATACGATGACTGTAATGTTCTCGACCAGTGTTGCGGATGCTTGACCCCCTGTGAGCAAGAGGACAGCACCTGGCGTGATGAACGAATTAATCACGATGGCTGGGAAGGTTGAGAGCATTCCTGCAATCAACATCGCTTCTCCTTGCTGGCGAGTTGTTGTAAGATGGAATCGTGAGGATGAGTAGCTCCACCAAGCGAAGACAGGTGTCGAGAAACCTACCAACCAAGCAGGAATAGCAACGAAAAGTGCGAGTAGGATGAATCCAATGTTGCTGGAGTCAAGTAGTAACGGTGCGAAGGCAATTGATGAGATGATGACCCCCCCCAAAAACAGCATCCAAAGATGTTTTGCGAGTGGTACTCGTAGAGGATGACGTGAACGTACAATGAACTGTCGAATGTGTGTGGGTACGGGTGTTTGTAGGATTTTTGAGTTCGATAAGGAGTGAACCTGCCGCCCATCAGCCCTTGGTTCGGCAATGATGAGATGCTCAAGTTTCGGTCTGCGCATGTACAGCAACAGAATGACCAACGGTGCGGAACAAAGCGAACCAGCAATGATCAATAAGCCATCGACTGGTCCGAAATCACCATCGAGATCACCATCAAGAAATCCTGCTGCAATCAACACAACGAATTGCGCAAGCACCCAAAGAAGGATGACAATACCAAGCATTCGGCCGACACTTGACCATCTTGATTCGCTCTGCAGATGGGACGTCGACGAAGCAATCGTACCCTGCATAGGGTACCAACGAAACTGGACCTACATGAACAATAGGGAAAGAGTCCCGCTCAGTTCGCCCATCAGTCTTCACGGAAACAGCAGTCGGCTTCGAGCACTCATCATTGCGGGGTCAGCCGTCATCACCGCAACCAATAAGCGTTCGCTAACACCGAAACAGTTCTTCAAGAAGGAGATTGCATTGGTCAAATCATGAGCCTCGTGAACAAACTGTTCGCTCCTCGAATCGATCATCGTGGCATGTCGACACCGAGTGAAGCCTCTCGCCTCTTTTTGGTCATCACGATGATTGGAACTGGAACTTGGTCGTGGTTTGCAACAGATGGAAACCTCGTCGTATGGTTTTCTCTTACACTTCTCATAGCAACCCCGATTCTCTCGATTGGATGGTATTTGCTTTCTCTCATCGCAAAGAATCGCCGTGGCGAACTGTTGACGCCAAAGGTGCAAAATGCACTCGAAGCGAAGGGCCGATGGCCACATCACTCAAGGAAGCCATAGCCCCAACTTCTTGGAGGCGTAAACGTCTCCTTGATGGAACGTGGTGAAACCCATCGGAGCAGGTTGAGTGGGCTTCCTGCTTTGTCGTTCGTACCGCTTCCACGCGCTCCACCAAACGGTTGTTGGCCGACGACTGCTCCGGTTGGCTTGTCGTTGATGTAGAAGTTTCCAGCACTGAAACGAAGAGCATCCTTCGCAGTTTCAATGTCTTCACGATTGGTTGCAAAGATCGAACCTGTCAGCGCATATTCCGATGTCGAATCACAAATGCCGAGGATCTCATCAAACTTGGAATCTTCATACACGTGAATAGAGAGAACAGGTCCAAAGATTTCCTCTTGCATGGATTCGTACATTGGGTCCGAGCAAACAATGGTTGTTGGTTCAACGAAGTAGCCCGTAGATCCATCGTATGAGCCACCAGTAACGATGGAACAACCAGAATCTGCATGAGCACGGTCGATGTACCCCGTGATGTTATCGAAGGACTTCTTATCGATGACTGCCCCAATGAAATTGGTGAAATCTGCGATGTCTCCCATCGTAATCTTTCCAACCTCCTCGACATATTTTGCTTCGATTCGAGACCACACTGATTCAGGGATGTAGGCACGACTTGCAGCAGAACACTTCTGTCCTTGGAATTCAAATGCCCCTCGCAACAGAGCTACAATGAGAGCCTCTTCGTCGCAATTTGGATGGGCAACAATGAAGTCCTTACCGCCTGTTTCCCCGACGATTCGTGGGTAACTTCGAAGATTCTCCAAATTGTTGGCAACGTCTCGCCACAACTTCCTGAAGACTGCTGTTGAGCCAGTAAAGTGAATGCCAGCAAGGTCTGGATGGGACATACAAATGTCACCAACAACCGATGCACGACCTGGTATGAAATTGATGACACCAGCAGGCAAGCCAGCATCCATCATGAGTTTCATAATTCTATAATTCGAGACATAGGAGTTGCGGCTTGGCTTCCAAACACCTGTATTGCCCATGATGGCTGCGCAAGACGGAAGGTTTCCTGCAATACTGGTGAAGTTGAACGGAGTTACCGAGAAAACGAAACCTTCCAGAGGTCGAATTTCGCTCTGGTTCCACACACCCTCAGGGCTGATCGGTGGTTGAAGGTCTTCGTAGATTTGTCGAGCGTAGTCAACGTTGAAGCGCCAGAAATCAATGAGTTCACAAGCGGAATCGATTTCTGCTTGGTGACAGGTCTTGGATTGATTCAACATGGTTGAAGCGTTGATCTCCTGACGACGACTGCCTGCAAGCATTGTAGCTGCTTTGAGGAATATTGCACCACGGGCTTCCCATGGCATCGTGGACCATGCTTTGTGAGCATCGAGAGATGCTTGTATGGCATCCTTGACTTCTTTTTCACCTGCGAGGTGGACTCGTGCAAGGACGTGACCGTGGTTGTGGGGCATCACTTGCTCAACAACGTTGTTGGTCCAGACCTCTTCACCGTTGATGATGCACGGAATTTCCAACACTTCTGCCATTTGGCGAGCAAGTTCTGCTTCCAGTTCTGCACGTTCTGGTGACCCTCGAACGTATCCTTTCACGGGCTCATTGTGCGGTGTAGGTGGTTGAAAGATTCCATTGACCATGATTCATCGACAGGAAATCACTCTTTCAACTTCGCGCAGGCGTCACATGACGCTTACTGATACAAATGTGCCAACTTCTTTCGGACTTTGGCCAGTTTCGGACCAACCACCATGGCGCAGTATCCTTGATTCGGATTTCTTGCGTAGTAATCATGATGATAGGCTTCTGCGATTGTCAGGTTCTTTGACTCCTCGATTGTAGTTACAATCGGTTTGTCAAACACGGACGCAAAGGTCTCAATGGCGGCCAAAGCTGTTTCTTTTTGTTGAACGTTTGTCGGCATGATACAGCTCCTGTATTGCGTCCCTACATCGTTGCCTTGCCGATTGAGTTGTGTGGGGTCGTGAACGGTGAAGAACACTTCGA
>CALDQY010000301.1 GCA_937911445.1 uncultured Rhodobiaceae bacterium
CAATCCCAAGAGTCTGTAAAGAAGACCGAGTCCATTCTTGAACCAGAAACTGCTACTTCTGAACCAGAACCACAAATCACAGTCGAAGTTGCTATTGAATCCGAACAAGAAATGTCAACAGAGATTGTAACGCCAGATACCATCGATGAATCCCATGCCGAAGAGACGATTCAAGCGAAGAACGTCTTCAAACAAATTGTCACCAAAACGCCCAAAAAACGGGAGCACCGACGTCGTCGAAAATCCAAACATGACGAAACAGGTGGTGGACGACAGCCAAAGGTCAAGAAACTCAATCGTCAGAGATACAACGATTACAAGTATGCAGCACGTGATATCCTCGAAGATGATCGAGTTGCAGATGAACATCGGTCCAACCTTTTAGGACAAATTTGGGCAAAAGGAGAACGTATTGGAATTGAAGCATCGCTTGAATTCATTTCTGAAAAAGAAGAACAACTCATTATTGACGAGGAAATCGCCCAACGACTAAGGGACCTCGTGAAGGTACTTACAACTAGGAGATGAAAATATGACAACCGTAGAAAAAGATGCCGTAGCCTCAGTCCACTACACAGGAACACTACCCGAAAGTGGAGAAGTGTTTGATAGCAGTGAAGGGCGAGACCCACTTATGTTTCTCGTCGGCCACAAGCAAATGATTCCAGGTTTTGAAGAAGAACTCATGGGCGCTAAGAAGGGAGAACGTCGAACGTTCACTTTGGAACCGGAACGCGCCTACGGAGAGAAAATTCCAGAGGCCATACAACAAATTCCAACTGAGATGTTTGGCGATATCACTCCAGAGCCAGGCATGACACTCATGTCCGATGTAGGTCCTTTCAACGTTGTATCCGTTGAAGGTGACACGGTAACGGTTGATTTTAATCACAAACTTGCAGGCAAAACTCTTGAATTCAGTGTTGAAGTTATTGATGTTCGTGCTGCAACCGGAGAAGAACTTGACCATGGACACGCACATGGTCCGGGTGGAGTAAACCATTGAAATGCGAGGCTTGATGAAGCGTCTCACCATGGACAAAGCATGGTCGAGTTAAGAAAGTCCAGTTGGGAAACCCTTGGTGGCCTCGCAATTCCAGCGTACCATGCGCCGAGTGATGATGTAGAGCGCCCAGGTCTCCCCCCATACACACGTGGAATTCACGAAAACATGTACCGGTCGCGCCTATGGACTATGCGACAATATGCAGGTTTCTCATCAGCTAAAGAAACCAATGAGCGCTTTCGTTTGCTATTGGAACGTGGACAAAAAGGGCTATCGGTAGCCTTCGATTTACCAACTCAACTCGGACTCGATGCAGATGATCCACTCAGCGAAGGGGAAGTTGGTAAGGTCGGCGTATCCATTTCCTGCTTGCAAGACATGCGTGATCTTTTCGCAAATATACCACTTGACAAGGTTTCAACATCGATGACCATCAATGCTCCAGCGATGATTTTACTCGCGATGTATTGTGTTGTAGCTGAAGAACAAGGTGTTCCAAGTGAACTAATCTCAGGTACCATTCAAAACGATATACTCAAGGAGTACATTGCTCGAGGGACCTATGTCTTTCCACCAGAGCACTCGATGCGATTGATTACAGATATCTTTGAACACTGTTCGATGCACATTCCTAAGTGGAATACGATCTCAATATCAGGCTATCATATTCGAGAAGCAGGCTCTACTGCTGTTCAAGAGCTTGCGTTCACCTTATCCAATGCTTTGGCTTACGTCGAAGCTGCATGTGCGAAAGGTCTGGATGTCGACACATTTGCTCCACGCCTTTCATTTTTCTTCAATTGCCACAATGATTTTTTGGAAGAGGTATCGAAATTCCGTGCAGCTCGTCGCCTTTGGCACGATTTAATGGTCGAACGATACGCTCCCTCTCACAAACGATCAACTCAGCTTCGATTCCACACGCAGGTTGCCGGTGTGTCATTAACCGCTCAGCAACCATACAACAACATCAGCAGAGTGACAATCCAAGCATTGGCTGCAGTTTGTGGTGGAACACAAAGTCTTCACACGAATAGTTTTGATGAGGCGTTAGGGCTGCCAACTGAGGATAGTGCAACAATTGCGCTTCGTACACAGCAGATTATTGCAGAAGAGTCAGGTGTGGCTGATGTTGTCGACCCATTTGCAGGATCATATCATATTGAAGCATTAACAAACGAAATTTACGATAAGGCCAAGAACGAAATTGAGAAGATTGAATCTATGGGTGGTGCGCTTCGAGCCATTGAACAAGGATATCAGCAACAGGAAATCCACTCAACAGCCTACAGATACTTCAACGAAATTGAGCGCGGAACACGACGAATTGTTGGCGTTAATCATGGAACAATGGAAGAAAAAGTTCACATAAAGCCGATGAAATTGAATCCAGAGGTTGCTGAGCATCAGAAATTACGTTTAGATGAACTTAGAAAGAATAGAGATGATTCAAAAGTTCGAATGATTTTGGCCTCAATCACAAATTCGTCCAAGACGAATGAAAATTTGTTTCCGATGGTTATCGAAGCAGTTCGAGCAAATGCTACACTCGGCGAAATAATGCAATCGATGAAGGACGTTTTTGGAACATATTCTGCACCAAGCGGATTTTAGGTGATATAATGAAACAAAAAATCACAATA
>CALDQY010000302.1 GCA_937911445.1 uncultured Rhodobiaceae bacterium
AAACAGACCGATTGAAGAAACTCTTCGCAGCCTATGAAACTCAAGAAAAGGAACTCGTTGATGCACGTGCAGAGATTGAAGTTTTGGAAAAAGAAATCATCGACAAGGAAATCGAGCGAGAAGCACAAGAATCGTTGATCGCTGAGAAAGATTTCCGAATCCGTGAGTTGGAAATGAAAGCAACCAAGGCAGACAAGCGTGTTGAGCACTTGGAACCAGCTCTCCAAACCATGGAAGAAAAGTATTCACGTGAGAAGGATCGTCTTGGCAAGGTTTTCGGAATTGCGGAAGAACTTGACAATGACCTGAAACTCGCTGTTTCTGAAATGAAAGCGCGAGACGACTGGTACGTTGCTCACATGACATTGTTCGAAGACCTCAACAAGGCCATCAAGGAACGATACGAGATGATTGAGCGTGCAGTCGAAGCTGAGCGACAATCTCAGCACATGTCCCGTGCCTTCACCGATCGAATGGATGAGATGGTCGAGGCACGAGCAGCGGAAATGACCGTTGAAGAGGCCGAGGCAGTCATCGAAGAAGGAACTGGAGAAGGATCCGAGGCGGTGGAAGAAGCCCCTGCTGAAGAAGCTCCTGCTGAAGAAACTCCTGCCGAAGAAGCTCCCGCTGAAGAAACCGAAGCCCCTGCTGAGGAAGAGACTCCTGCAGAAGAAGCAGAAGCCCCTGCTGAAGAAGAGGCCGAGGCGTCCTCTTCAGAAACGTGGAACTCGGATGTCGATCCTTGGGCTGACAACTGAGGTGAAACGCCTTGGCAGGTCTCGCCCAAGGAGGGCATGCTCCTGTAGCAACCTTCACAATTGCAGGCACTGCTATCCTTGTTGGTGGAATTTATCTTGATACGCTCAACGGATTGATGCCTTTGCTGGGCGTCTTTTGCCTGATGATCGCCGTATTTTTTGCGAACTTCTGGAGGGATCCAGATCGTCCAATCCCTCAAGATTCAGGAATTCTCGTTTCACCTGCTGATGGGCACGTAATGTTTGTTCGCCGTGAGCGAGCGAGTGGACGTCGTCCATCTCGAAAAGAACGAGAAGAAGGCAACATAGAGCATGATGAACACACTGGAGATTGGTACCCAAAACCTTGCGAGAAACCTCTTTCTTTTGAGACGGAGCAACGTTTTGTTGCTGTGGAGGGGGCGCATCAAGATTCAGATGTGTGGCGAATTGCCATCTTCATGTCACCACTCGACGTTCACGTCAACCGTGCTCCGCGAGCCGCAGAAATTATTGCGATGGAACATCGAACTGGGAAAGGGAAACGACGTGGTCCGTTTGCTCCTGCCTACCGTAAGGAAAGCGAGTTCAACGAACGTGTTCGCACGGTCTTCGAGGCTGAAGATGGTGAACGAATCGAAGTGATGCAAATCTCAGGTGCACTTGCTCGAACCATCGTTCCTTGGAAAGGAATCGGCGATACATTACGACGTGGAGAGCGCTACGGTATGATTCGCTTAGGAAGCCGGGTCGACGTTCGAGTTCCTGCGAACCTCTACGAACCACAAGTTGTTTCAGCAGAAGACCAGGATCCAAATCATCCAAAAGGACAATTCATCAAGGCGGGTTCGGATATCATTTTCAAACGAATCCTTGAAGAGGAATAGGCAGAGGGATGTTCATGTCACCTGGCAAAGGCCTTACTATGCTGGGCGATGACGCAAAGGGGCTCAAAATTCACGATCTTGTGAAAGCACCTGCGAACACGCCTTGGGCAAAGGAGCGCCAACAGTCCTGGGATGCCTCCCATCCAGCAACGGTTTATTCCACACCTGAAATGACCACAGATGGACAACCTTGCTCAGCGGTTACGGTTATTCTCCGAACCAAAGGATGCCATTGGTGGTGGTCATCAGGTTGTACATTTTGTGGATATTTCAACGATACCCGAGACGATGTTAACAGCGATGACCTTCATGCCCAATGGCAGCATGCAAAAGAGAAGTTCAATAATTTCGAAGGCCAAGCCATGGTGAAAGTGTACACGTCAGGTTCTTTGCTTGAGGACCGAGAGATTCCAGTTGATTTTCAAGAAACCGTTCTTCGCGACTGTTTCGAACTTGGTAAGGAACTTATTGTTGAAAGCAGAACTGAACAGCTTACAGAAGAAAAGTTGGCTTGGGCAACTTCGATTAATCCAAACTTTACCGTTGCAATCGGCCTCGAAGCATACGATGATGAAGTGTTACGATTCCACGTGAACAAAGGATTCTCTGCAGCATCCTGGGATAGAGCGGTTGAACGTCTTCAGAAATTCAATCTTCGAGTGAAGACATATCTCATGTTCAAGCCTCCGTTCATGAGTGAGGCTGATGCGCTCGATCACTGTGTTAAGTGGATTGAAGCGGTTGCTGAACAGAGTGATGAAATCTCCATCAATCCAATGAACATTCAGCGTGGCACCGTCATTGACCGTCTTCATCGGCATAGAGAATATCGCCCACCATGGCTTTGGTCCTTGGTTGAACTGATCAAACAGAGTCACCACATCGTTCATCCAAACGGAGGTATGAATGGAGACGATGACCAAATTTCACGGTTGATCATACACCCAACTGCAGGTGGAAAGATTCGAGGTTCCCACAACTGTGGAGAGTGCGATGGAGAAGTCGTTGCTGCTATCGAACGCTACGCCGTATCAGGATCATTGAACGAGTTCGATGGATTGGATTGCGAGTGCAAAAAACGTTGGAATCAAGAGTTAACCAATGACCGCTCTATACCGGTTCCTTTGGGTACATCAATGCCACGACGGGGCTCACTCCGAGACATCCTTCGTTCTCCATGAGTCGACCAATTAATTGAGTGCTCCAATGATGCTCTTGGTGAATGTTTATCACCGCGCTTCGAGTCGCAAGCATGTCCATCTAGGGCACCTGAGGGCACCTCATGTCGAACAGTACAGAAATCCCTGATGCAGTCATTGGAACTGCAGAACCATCATCAAGCCGCGTCATTCTCGTTCTTCTTTCTGTTGTAACAGTTGGAATGTTTGGACTCTTTAGTACAGTCTTTGGTTGGGACAACATCCCAGTTGTCGGTGATATTGTCCCATTGATGTCGAATCTTGGAGGCTCTGGAATCTGGTACTACTTGCTTGGTTTCATTATCGGTCTTGGGGCGATTGTGTCCACACTTGCAGGCGAGGTTCTAGCAGATTGAGGTGATGTGAATGATTGCAGTATTTACCTCACTGATTTTCTTCTTCACCGTCATTGGCTTTGCTACCTTCTATGTTCAACGTGGAATCGGAAATATGGCCGCCCCAATGCGCCAATTCGGTCTCTTTCTCCTCAACAAAGCACCAGCTGGTATCGTTGATTTGTTCAATGATGATAAGGGCAGTGGATCCAAGACATGGATGAACTTCGGGATGATTTGGCTAACATTTGCTGCAATTGGAACCTTCCTTGGACTGTGGCATGATTACGACGGAACAGCGCTTGACTCCCTTGCAAGTATCGGTTGGTCCTACGACGATGGTAGTGCATTGAACACTTTCATCGATGTCACCCTCATGACGGGACTCACATCCATTCTCATTGGTGGTGGACTTGTTGCTGCAGCACGTGCTGGAGCAGGACGCCTCGCAAGTGAAGCAAATGCAAGCCTAACCGCAATTCTGTTCTCAGTTTTGACCATCTCCTCGATGCTTCTGCCAACCATCCTCGGTCTTCTCATCGATTTGACTGAAGCAAATGAAGCTCTCATTCAGGATCTCTTCATGCATGCTCTCCGCTCCTTCATCATCATCGCAGTGATGATCAACGTTCTCTTAACTGTAGCACAGCGCAAGGGAGAGATTGTTTCAGCAAGCAACTGGTTCTTGTTCATGGCTCTTGCATCGTTCATCTTCGGATCTCAATTCCGATTCTTTGGTGAGTTGGTTGGTTCGACGCAAACCGTGTGGCTTGGGGAGCGGATGTCACAATCGTGGACCCTTATCTCATTGATGTTCTCTGTAGCATATCACGTCGTACCTCGTGCAGCAAGCCGTCCGATTTGGTCCGACTCGATGACCAAGGCCAGCCTCCTCCTCCTCTTCCTGACACTACCACCGTTCCTGCTCAGTTCAGCAGATGCAGGTACGTTGCTTGAGAACCTTGGTGCCATCACCATGACCCTTGCTCTTCTGCCGATTATGGCAGGTTCAGTGAACATCATCATGACTTCCTTTAGCAATGCCACAGGTGTCGTTGCTCGACCAGGTGCACTTGCAGCAACCTTGGCCATGGTCTTCTTCCCTCTGTTTGCTCTTGGCGGATACTTCACTTCCCTTGACGTTTTCATCGGCCTCGGTGCTTTGAACGATATGGCAGCCACTATCGATATTGGCTTTATGTGGACGGTTGGAGGCCTCATGGCGGTTGCTTGTGTGGCTGAATCGTATCCTCTCGCAGGAAACCGACAACTCGCATCCCCGTCCTCAGCGTCTCTCTCAACGATGTTGATCGCCTTCGGTGGTGTCACCTCAACCGTCGCCAAACTCATGGGTGACTTCACAGAGAAAGCACTGCTCGATTCTGGAAGCGAAGATGTTGTCATGACCGACGGTGGATTCAGTCTCACTGCAGCAGTCTTGTTCTACTTTGGTTCCATCGGTGTCATTCTTCTGTTCCTCAACCTCATTCGAACATCGGTTGGTGGTATCAAAGTCGACACATCTGTCTCCACGGCTTCCGACATTTCCCGCTATTCTGTTCAGCGTGGTGAAACCTCCATTCGTAAGCTCCTACAGCGAGGTGTTGGTGTTGACACCGTTCTCGTGGTTGGTGCAGATGTCGAAGATGAAGGTGGCATGACCATCATCGATGTATCATCGACACTTCACAACGATGAAATCGATGAGTTCCCGGTTGAGAAGAACGAATTGGAAATGTTGTCCGATTATCTTGCTAAGAAGGACATGAGCATCTTCGAATTCTTCCGCTCCATTGACCTCGATGATTCTGGTCTCATCGATGGATACGAACTCCAACAAGCCCTACGCAATGCTGACATTGCAGATCTTCCACCGTGGGACATCGCCAAGCTGATGGAATTCATCGATATTGATGGTGACGGCCGAGTCAACCTTCCTGAGCTTGACATCGCTATTGCCCGTGTCCGCTCTGGCGTTACCGAAGAAGAGTGATAGCGAGGCGGTCGAACCGTGCGTATTGGATTGGTTGGAAAACCAAACGTCGGCAAATCGACGTTTTTTGCTGCCTCAACATTGATTCCTGTCGATATTGCGAACTATCCATTCTGTACCATTGAACCAAATGTAGGATTCTCTTTCATACCAAGTCGGCAACCATGCCCATGCGGAACATTGCGGGAACGTCTCGAAGAAGACGGCCGGGCCCAACTAAGTGATGATCGAGGAGGGAGCATCTGCGCACCTCGAACAGGCTCTTGTGAGGGTCATCAGCGCTATGTCCCATGCATGTTGGTCGATGTAGCAGGACTTGTTCCTGGAGCAAGCCAAGGGCGTGGACGTGGCAATGCATTCCTTTCCGATTTGGCTGAGTGTGATGCCTTGATTCAGGTCATCGATGTTGCAGGAACAACAGATATTGAAGGAAATCCAACGGGTATCAAAGCAACAAAAGAACAAGCCATTGAACAAGCACTGGCCGAAGTCGAATTTCTCACTGGCGAACTTGATGCTTGGATTCTTGGTTTGGTCAAAGACGGTTGGTCGAGAGGGGCGCGTCGAATTCAAGCAGAAGGTGTCAAAGGATTCACCCAGTTTTTGCAAGAGCGTCTTTCAGGATTGGGAGCAACCGATCAGATATGCCAACGTTCGTTTGATGCCTTTGCACAACAGCACCAAGACATGACGTCTCCATGGGACTGGTCGGATGATGTTCTCATGCTTCTTGCCTCCTCTATTCGCAAGCATCTCTTTCCGATTTTTATTGCTGGAAACAAAGCGGATCTTGCCCCTGAAGGTGTTCTCGAACACTTGCAAAGCGTCCTTCCTACGTTCACGCCATGTTCTGCAGAAACAGAACTTGCATTACGACAGGCAGGGAAAGCGGGCTTCATCACATATGTTGCAGGTGATACGACATTCAATTTGAGTGAGAAGCAACAGATGAGTGAGGCTCAACAGAAAGGGCTCTCAGTATTGGCCGAGCGAGTTGAGAAATTACGAGGAACTGGGCTCATCAAGTTGCTTGATCAGGTTCTCTTCGATGAACTTCAGCGTATTGTCGTATATCCTGTTCAGGATGAAAGCCAGTGGACAGATGGGGATGGTAATGTGCTTCCAGATGCTCTTGTCGTTCAAGATGGAATACAAGCGAAGCAAGTCGCTTACAAGGTGCATTCCGATCTTGGTGATGGTTTCATCAAAGGTGTTGACGGACGTACTCGCCGAATCGTTGGAGCTGATCACGAACTCTCTGATGGAGATGTCCTGAGAATTCACTCAAAGTGAGTATTCAGTGCCCTTTTGGACGTTCGTAGTCGGGCGTAAGTCGAGCAAGTGTGCTGGAATACTTTGCTGCACTTGTGAAAAAGAGCACAACAGAAGCGAGAGTGAGCAATACCAACATGATCAACATGTACCATCCCCAAGGATCGATACTGCGAACGGTTGTGATGTAGAGGCCCCACAACACGGTGAGGTAAAGGAAGGGGCGATATCGACGAGTAACGGTACTCAGTCGAGCAGACTTCAATGTGTCATCGTAGAGGTTCGCAGCCTCATCCTTGCTGATGTAACCGTGCTCAACGCCACAGCGGGAGCAAACTTGGGTGTTGGGGCCATTTCCATGGATGAAAAATTCACGAGGATATGTTCCTGAGCAGAGTCGACAGATAGGCATCTTCTTCCCTCGTTCCTTGCCAATGTCTGCCGCCACTTCAACCATGCGCTCAATACTCTAGGAAATTTGAGAGGATTTTGACACCATATGGACTCCCAACTGATTCAGGATGGAATTGGACACCATATACAGGTGCTTGGTTCGAGTGCAATCCTAGTACGAGCGACTTTGTATCATCTGTTGCATCAACAACGATGGTTGGGTGTGCAAGAAGATCTGATGTAAGCAATGTCAATGAATTGTACCTTGTCATTGAAACATCGTTCATACCGTGAAATAACCCGCTCTGATTGTGGATGCACTTGACAGGCGTACCATGAACAGGCCCTATTGGACTTGGAACCAATTTGAATCCAGATGCTAACCCAATCGCCTGATGTCCTAAGCAGATGCCAAGCAGTGGGGGAGTTTGTCCCATAAGCGATAAGGATGCGAAATCCATTGTGAGTTGACTGTCTTGTGGCCAACCTGGGCCCGGTCCGAGGATGATGTGCGATGGTTGCAAATCATCGATGAGTTGTTGAGCAGATGATTCTAATGTCTCCCGTCCTGAGACGATGTTTACATGATGCCCAAGTCCACAAATACTGTGGGCAATGTTGTAGGTGAATGAATCAAGATTGTCAATGAGGAGAACTGCATGTTTCTCGAACGTGTGTGTATGAATAGCCGCTTGAGTTGAATTATTGCTTTGATTGCTCTCGAGTGGAAGTGGATGAATGGCCAAGCTCTTGACTGGATTGGATTGGGCAGCCTCATCCAACCATCCACACGATCGTAGCAGTGCGTTTGCTTTCCATTTCGCTTCAGCAACCTCGGACTTTGGATTGGATTCAATGGTAATCCCTCCTCCTGCTGTGACGCGTGAATACCATCCCTCACCCTCCCTTCGAAGCTCAGCGGTTCGTATCAGAATGTTCCAAGATGAGCATCCAGTTGATGGATCGAACCATCCCATCGACCCGGTCCAGAAGGACCGCGGTCGTCGTTCTAATTCATCGATTGCAGCACATACCACCGTTCTTGGACAACCCGTAATCGAACCACCAGGAAATACATTCTCGATGCAATCGAAAACGTCCACGTGGTTATCCAAGTTTCCCTTAATCCGAGAAACGAGATGCTGAACTTCAGCATATGCCTCGACATCAAATCGATCGACCCACACTTGGTTCGGTTTGGAAATTCGACCTACATCGTTCCGCATCAAATCAACCAACATCCGATGTTCGGCACGCTCCTTGCGATCCGAAATCATGTCTTCACGTAGGAGCGATTCTTCAGCATCCGATGCTCCTCGAGGAGCAGTCCCTTTGATCGGTGCAGTCGTAATGATTCCATCTTCCGTAGTAAGGAGTGATTCAGGAGATGCAGATACGAGCGAGAAACCCTCGTCTTTCATGTGCACAAAACCAGAATACGGTGCAGGATTTGAAGCAATGGAATGTGAGAAAACCGTCCAAGGTTCGGATTGTATTTCACCTTCCCAGGTACGGCCAAAGTTCAGTTGGTACAACTGGCCGTCGACGATTGCAGATTGGACTCTGCGTACAATATCCTCATGTTCTTGATCCGTGCAGGTCGAAGTGGGTTTTTGACTGAGAAGAATAGTCGGGGGAGTATACTCAGGTTGGCCGTTATCGAGGCACACACGCACGTTCGCTTCCCAGCTAGAATCCGTTGAGAGAACAACGAGAGAATCTGTGCTCTTCTCATGAACAATGCAGTGATGGATTTCCCATAAAACACACAACAACTCACCTTCTTGTGGAAGGTGTTGTAGTCGAATCGGTTGGGTGAGTTGCAATAAATCGTAGGAGAGTGCTCCTGTCCAAAATGGACCAACAAAGGGTATCGATTCGGGAATTGTTCCTAGAAAGTTAGAATCGGTTTTCAAACACAACTGTCTCAAACCATCTGCTAAGGATATGGTTGTTGTTGAAGCATCCAACTGCCACTGTGCTCCGTCCCAAATCTCTCGCTCAAACAGGAATGGAGCAGAATCGACCAATTTGGTTTTTCCAGAAAGAGGTGAGTGTTCCTTCGCAGCCTCGACAACATCCCTTGACGGTTGTCGGATGAGAACGCGTCGACTCGCTGGTCCGCACAACAATGAGAATTGCGAAAGGTGGCTGGTGGGCCCAGCTGAGACCAACATGACTTCATCGGGTCCACCATATTGATCGGCCTTCTCCCCAAGAAGTCCTTGTTCGATCAAGCGATGACGGACTGGTTCAAGCAACATGACTCCAAACCTCCCCCCAATTGTCAGGATTGTTGTAGTTAGTGCCAAGGATATTGACACACATATCGAACAAGCGAGTACTTCCATCACCAATTGTTTCGTTGTCAATGGAATCAATCTTCAAAACACCAACACCGCTACCAACAGCAATTGCTTCAACACATCGTGCAACGAGTCGTTCGTTCAAGTTACCTTGTTGAATATGGAATCCAGCTTCAAGAATTGAGTCATGAATTGCATTGAGTGTAATCGATGAGACGGAGCTGTTTGCATGACTCACCCAAACCACTCCATCCTCATCCATGACTAAAGGTGTACATCGATCCCCATCAACGATGGAGTAGTCGTGGACCAGGAGCGCTAAATCAGCTCCTTTTTGTTCAGCATAATTCCGAGCCTCGATGTATGCTCCCCACGCGCCGTGCTTTGTTCCTGCAACACGTGGAGGCCAAATTGGGCTTGGAACCGTTATGGCATCGATTGCTTCGTTCTGAATTGTGAACGGCCGATATGCAACACTGAGTTCAGAGTTTTTTGTACATTCGATACGAACGAGGCCTTCAGATACCTGTGGAGGATTCTTCTGAAGAAGTTTCAGCAAGGATGCTTGGTTGATATTGCTCCCATCAATCCTTAATTTCGCTGCATGTTCAAGCATACGTGCAAGGTGATGTTCGAACAAGAACAGTCCACGCTCTTGAGAGAATCTCATGGTTGTGAATACGGAAGAGCGAGGACTCGGGTTCACCTCGCTCATGGCCTGTCCTTGGTGCACTATGCCTTGAGCATCACGGTATCACAGCAAGTCATCAAGGAAGGACGTGTCAATACTGGACTTGGACGGTTGTTGAGGCGTTCCAATGTCGAGATCATTCAACAGATCGTTATCGATTGGTGATCGTACAGGATTCATGACTGGCCTTGGAGCATTGTACTGTTCTCGACCAATGTTCTGCGAATCAATACGCTCTGCTGCTCTGAACAGTGAATCAGCCTGAACCGGTGCTGCAGGAGCAGCAGGGGGCGGAGGAACAACGCTCGATTGTGGAGGTGAGTTCCATGGGTCGTCGCTGATTCCCCACGTTGCTGTCTGCAGTTCCCATTCCTTCTCTTTCTGACTTCGCCTGCCGCGTCCACGAACGATGGCAAGCAGCAGGAACAATGAGACAACAACAAGGCCAGCAGCGAGGAGGTTTGGAGTTGTTAACAGAGATTCGAGATCGTTTCCAGCACTTGTGTCATCGGTAATCTGGCCAGATGCATCTACAGAGTTGATTCTCTTGGCGTCAACGCTTTTTCGAACCTCATCATCGTCAAACGTTGTGACAGAAATGAACCAATCTGTTGTGTTCACGAGATCTGGGAACACTTGTGAGGAGATAACAAACGAGTTCGCAATGGTTTCATCGAGGAATATTGCATCTGATATGTCCATGAAATCGGTGGAACTGATGTGAACCTGGTATCCTTCAACACTCAAATCATTGGAATGATTCCATGTCACGAGAATGTCCCGCTCTTCAACCCATGCAAGCATTATACCCTCGATGCTTGGAAGATAGTTGCCAGGATCTGTGACATTGTCATCAACCGATTGCGAACGAACAACGGTCAAATCAGTCTTGATTGCATTGCCAGAGGAATCAACTGGAACGACGGCTGCCCACGTTTCCTGACCGGGAAGAACGGGTAGATCACCGGCAAGGATGGAGATTTTGAACGGTAGGTCAGGGTTGCGATCCAGTGTAGCAATTGGGACGTTTGGTCCATCGGCTCCAACACCGACACTCGTAAACGACCAAGAAGCAGCATACACATCGTACTGACTTACATCACCAGCCGAAGAAAGCTCAAAATCAAGGAGCAATGCAGATCCGTCATCCATCGGTCGATCTGTGAGGCTCACATTTTCCAATCGAGGCGGCGGCGTTGTATCCTCGAAGTTGTTGATTGGCACAACACTCGCAGAAAGCAAATCGTCTGTGTATACGTTACCTTGCACGTCGTGAACGGTGACGGTTACGAACAGTTCAACGCCTGGTTGAATCAGTTGTGGCGTATCACCTGGACCAAACGAGTCGCTGTTGCCACCTAATCCGTACAATGCCGTATTCAACGTCAATTCAATCGGATTTTTGTCTTCATCAATCCACTGTTTGTCGATGACGATGCATCCACAAGATGCTGGGTCGTCGCCGTACAAATTCCAAAGATAACTGACATCATCGACAGGTTTGTCTGCGGCCCAAACAACGTATTGACTGAAATCTCCAGCATCTGAAATCGACCACACAACGTCGATTGCAGTACCATCATCTTCTGGATGGTCGTATGCTTGGATGCTCTCAATTCGATTCGGTGGCATTGCAGCTCCATTCGAATTATCGATTGGTGTTGCAGTCACAATCTCAACATCATTGAGGTTACCATTGAGCCATGTGTCGAATGCAACAACACCGATGTAGTACTCAAGACCGTTGACCAGCGGGAGATCGTCAAGTTCTGAAACGATGGTTGAATTGTCATCGCAATTATTGACAATGGTTGATTCCGAGAAACCAGCAACAGATGATGGGTCTGTTGCAAAGACGACACCTGTGATCATGTACACGACGTAGTATGCACAGTCGTCAGCATCGCTTGTATCCCAGCCGACTGTGATTCGACCACCTTCATCTTCGGGTGTGTCAATGGCCCAAACATTCTGCAATTTTGCTGGAGGAATACCGTCATCAACACCTCCAGTTGGAACCACAGGACCGATGATTGTAGCATTCATCATGTCTTCTTGCCCTGTAAGATCAACACACGTGAATCCAAGCCAGTACGGTTTACCTGGTTCGAGATTCAGAATGGTTGTGTTCCCTTCTATTGGAAGGACGGAGGCCTCAACAGAGAGGCCAAGAATGTCGCTCATCGATTGTGTCGATGCGTAGATTCTCGTCTCTTGCAAATCCAATGCAGTACAACGTGCCCACTCGGTCTCCAGGTCGCCAGCTACACCGCCACTTAGTGGTTGAGCAGTTGCCCATTCAGGTGGTGTTGGGACTTCGTTGCTTGTTGTGACGGGCCCGAAGACTTGGCTCGGTAGACCATATCTGCCGTTGTTGTATTCAACTACAACGAGAGCGTAGTATTCGACCCCATCGACCAAAGGAACGCCATTCGCAGTTGTGACATCGGCTTTCAATCGGCTGTGAATTGATTCAGATTTGTCGATGATTCGGCCAACTAAATCGATGTCTGTTGGAAGCGCAGTCCATGGTTGGTCGCTCACATAGACAAGATACCGGCTGAAATCAGGATCGTGTACAAGTGTCCACTCAACTGTGAGAGCGCCTCCGCCGTCATCGGGCCTATCGTACATGTCTGCGATTTCGACAGGCGTGTCCAATCGAACCCAATCGTACGTCAAGCGAACTTCAATCGAACCGTTCGTTGGTGAAATCAACTTGATTGGTACAAAGCGTGTACCGTTGATGAGTTGTCCATTATTGATGGCGAGCTGAAGGCCATCTTCAACGCCAGTGGTGTTGTCCAATTCAAGGACTGCATCGTATCTTAATGTCGAAGATTTTGCCCAGACAGCAGCATTCGATACGGGAGAGGTCATGATGAGTGGCACCGTTTGGAACAGAAGACCATGTACGCCAGGTTGGCCAGTCGAGCTGTTCAACGAAACAGGGGCATCTGGTGTAACCAGATCGATGCTAAACCCGGGATGGGTCATGTTGCTGATATCCATGTATTCAGAGTTGAAGCCAATGTTGAGTGGATTCGCATAACGAGCGGTTTGACTCTCCATCTCGTCGAAGGCCGTTGCCGGCGTCCATCCACGTAGTCCAGCATCGCTGGTCGTTAGCCAGAACCCGTTTGAACCGACAGCAACGTTGGTTGGGTTTTGTACAATCGCTGACTTGACGCTTGAATGCGAGATTGTATGCGCTTCAACGATGGTCATTGCGTTCAATCCCATCAACATGAGATGCATTCCATCACTGCTCATCCTGTAAATAGGCCATGATGAGATTTGGGAACTCGACAAACCGTCTTCAAACTCGTTCGACAAGCCATCATAGTGAATCAGTGGCCCCACATCGGTTGCAATGTGCAATCCAGCATAATCGGATGCGACGGCAGTGACGTAGTTCGAAGGAAGCTGATCGAATCGGTGCGTTGAAATCACGCCGTTTGAAGAGGTATCAATCATCGTGACACCCGGGCGTTCTGAACCAGCACCATCGTGGCCGAGAACAAGTTGCACAGCTTGATTTGCGCTTGGAGGAGAATAGGTTTCAATCGACCATACAGAGTTTCCAAGCAACCCATCAGCGGTTGTGTTTGTTGTGATTGCCCCTGTGCTTGGAATGTATTGCGTAAGACCACTTCCTGACGCTATGTAGAGTGTATTTGAAACGAACTTGATGTCTTCAATGTTCGAAGAGGGGAGGCCATCTGCCGTCGTGAGCGGGTTGTCCCAATCGTTTGCAGACATGTTCCAGCGACCAATTCCGTTTTGTGTAGCAACGTAAACGTGGTCATTTGATACAGCAAATCCTTGGATGTTATCGGAAGGGAGACCGGAAAGCAACTGTCCTGTGCCGAACCGTTGTGTTGTAACATCGAACGCTTGCACACCAGCAGCAGTAGAGAAGGTCCCCAGCAATCCGACGTAGAGTGTTGAGACCCCATTGGCTTGATACATGTCCAAACCTCCAAGACTGTCGTGGATCGATCCTGTTTGACGTTGGAGCGTTCCTGTTGCCGTATCCAAGACGTAGAGACCATTGCCGGATGTTGAGATGTAGATGGTTGTTCCATCCATCAGCATGTCACCAATTGTTGTTGAAAACGGGAACGACCAGCCTTCCTCCCAATCGATACCGCCGTTTGAGTTGAACGAACCTTGGAGGAGGCCCGCTGTACCTTGACCCCCTCCGTTTCCTTGGCCTCCGGAGGATGATTCTGTACCAACCCAAATCTTAGAACCGTCCGAAACCATGGAAGGAATGTTTCCACTGACAAGCGCTGGAAGTTCGAATGCGGTGTACAAGCCAGATGTACCCAATTTGTCGACGCGAGAGTAACCACTCGCTTCGCCTGCTTGTCCAATCAACCACTCGGTTCCAGTGTGCTTTACCGATGTGACCGGTGTGCCAACTTGCTGAACACTTGCTTGTCCTGTAATTGTTCCTCGAGTTGAGATAATAGCAAATCCACCCGAATCATCGTAGCCAATCATGAGTTTACCATTCGAGAAATCCATTGCATCAAGCCAAACAGGATCTGTTGGAAGTCCGTTGGCTGCAGAGGTAATCTTTGCTAGCCACGTTCCAGATACCGTATCGTATTTGGAAATGCCTTGATCGTCCGCATCGTAACCAACGTAGAGTGTATCAACAGCATCGCATGCGACTGAGGCCACACGCCCACTGCTCAAGACAGATGTCGTGAATGAACCAATGACCGAGGACGTGTTCAAATCCATGTACATGACTCCACCATTGTTGTTGAACAATCCGATGTAGAGATACGAGCCACATGTGCTCATCGAGAGAGGGTATCCATTTGGCACACCGTTTTGTCCAGTGTTGAACGTTGACCATGTTCCAGTTGAGCCATCAAGATGGCCGACAACACCACGTTGGAATCCGCCCCAACCTGCGAAGGTTGCCGATCCAACGACGAGGTGCGTTCCATCCGTCCAAAGTTCACCAATCCAATCGCCCATGTTGTTTGGCAATCCGTTCCCTGGTGTCCATGTCGATTCCCACGAGAATGATGTCTCATTGAACCGTTCAACCCCGTCTTCTGTAGCGAAGAAAATGAGCCCATCGTATTCAATAATCTCTCGAATAGGGAATTCAAAATTGTCCCAGGTTCCGAGTTTGGTTCCGCTCGAGCTGTAGACTTCAAGTGCAATTTCGCCCCAAGAAATCCACGTATTTCCGCTCGATGATTCGAACGCAGTGACCCGGTCGACTTGGCCGGATGGCAGTACGGATGTGCCCCAAGTGCTCGTCGATAGGTTGTACTGAGCGATGCCTCCGCTCCCGTCTTGTTGCCACCACTGGCCGGAAACGACGCTCGCAAGAAGCATATCACCGACGATGTTTAATCCAGCAATGTCTCCTCCATTCTCTCCAACACGCTGCCCTGCGTCAAGTGGTGTAATCGAGGTGAAGTTGGCCACATCGATTCCGTAAATGCTGTCGCTCGAGGTGCCTTGGTGGTAGTACATGGTGTATCCATACATCGTCAAATCGAACGGATCGCCATTCCCGCTGTACAATGAATTTGATTTCTCAATATCGTAAAATTCTGTACCATTGGCTGTTCCAATCAACTGGAAACCGTCTCGTCCACCAACCCAAATGTATCCCGGTCGAATGTCAGCGATGAGACTCGTTACGATCTCGTTTCCATTATCGAGGACGTTGTCCTCAGTCCACGTACTCAACCACTCACTGTTTGCGATGTCCCAGCGAGCCACACCAATTCCAGTGAGACCGATGTAAGCAATATCATCGACGACTTCGACGATGGCGTCCGAGGTTGACGCGGTCGCTTCCCATTCGTCATCGACAGTGAAACTGCTCTTGTCAATGAGGCCTACACCACTGAAGGTTCCACCAAAAACGGTGGTGCTGTTCACGCCTACAACGTAGGTTGCCCAATTTGGCATGCCATCGTAAACATTGAGACAATCATCGATGGCTCCGTTGCTTGGCGAGTAGCGACAAACACCGATGTTTGTTCCAGAATACATCCAGCTGCCATCGTACTCGAAATCAAAGTGTTGTGATGGCCGACGGGTCCAATCGCTTCCGGAAGTCGTGAGTTGGCTCATCGAAGAACCGTCCCAAATGAAACCACCAAGCTGCGTTCCAATCCAAAGATCGTTCCCGTTTACCTCAAGCGCATAGATGGTGTTGGACGTCATGATGCTGTTCTGCGATGTGAT
>CALDQY010000303.1 GCA_937911445.1 uncultured Rhodobiaceae bacterium
ACAGAAGAGGCATCTTCCATGACAGGTAGGGCAATACCGCTACCGAAGTCCTGCAATGCACCCACGTCTGTCGAAGCAAGTCCAGTCGCAACACCGGCAATCGCTTCGCCAAGTTGCAGAACGATCGAGATGGTGACGTTCAAGGATGTAACGCTTGCAATGAGGAGACCAAGGGCAACTCCCCACATGGTGTTCGCTGAGAGAGCTCTTCGACGCCTCAATGAGAGGAGGTTTCCTACGGAACGAGACACCATCTCAGCTGTTTCGGCAGGCTTACCGGATGATTGTGATCCCTCGATGTAGATTCGAGTGTAGCGTGAAATGACTGCAGAGTTCGTGTCTGCATTGAAGTAATCCCAAGCTCGGTCGGAATCGATACGCGTGGCAAGTCGGCGCTCGAGCCGATCGATGGAAGCATCCAGCATTCCGAAATCGACACCACGCAACGCTTTGATGGTAGCAGATGGTTCAGCACTTCGAGCCTGGGCAGTTCCCCCCAATGCTCGAATGAAGTCAGGATAGGCTCCATCCCGACGTTGCACATTGCCCTCTTCTCGTCCAATCATCCATGCCGGAATCAGCATCGGCGAGAGCGGGGCAGCAAGAAGGATGAGACCATATCGATCCCATTGAGAACTAATCTCTTCCCAAGTTGAGATAACGACGAGGATTGTGATGAGGAGGAGAACAAGTGAAACTGCACCAGACGCGAGCAACGAGCGTGTGAAATTGACACGGAATGGTGTATCGAGTTCGTCTCGTGCAAAGATGAGGTCTCTTGGAATCGTTGCCCTGAACGCCATCATCGCTGCAACCTGGATGATAATAAACAACATCGATGCGAGCAAGAGGAAACGCAAGCGAGAAGCGACTTCAATGGGCGTATCGTTGTCGCCACCAACTTCGAAGAGAACGAGATGAATGCCTGCAATGACCAATCCAAAGAGTCCTGCAGTCACCATCGAGACGTAGATTTCTTGCATTGTGTCAACACTTTCCAATCGTGTGTCGTAGAGCGTGTTGTACTGTTCGGCAACCGTTTCCTGTTCGGACCGCATGAATTCATCGATCGGTTGTCCTGCTTCGATTGAAAATGCCATCCTATCGAGAAAATCCGTCCACAGTGGACTTGGGCTTTGCTGTGCGACAATTCGAGCAGCCTCTGGAAGGGAAGTGTGCCACTTATCGACAAGGGTTTCAATACGTTGAACTTCGGATGCAAGTTCTCCATAATC
>CALDQY010000304.1 GCA_937911445.1 uncultured Rhodobiaceae bacterium
CCAGCCCAACCCAACCATTTGGATAATACGATTTGTTCCAAGCGAGAAGTGTACCCTTACCTCCAACTTCCTCCTTCATTTCCCGATGCAGCGCTTGCTCAGGATACTCACCCTCTTCGATGTGTCCTCCTGGAAATTCCCAACCACGCTCAGGGTGCTGAACCATGAGAATAGAGCCCGATTTCAAAACAGATGTTGGATTACTATTGCGAACAACATAAGCTAAGACGAACACTGGAGACATCGTATCACCTACATCATGGAACGGCACTGTTCTAGATACGGTTCAGCCCACGACTCGCCCGAAGCAACGAGCCGCCGAGCCATGAAGAAGGCCTCTGATATGTTCGAGGATTCGATCAGTTCAACGAGTTTCTTCTCTTCGAGATTCGTTTCTTCTTCTGCTTCTTCCATTGACTCAACAATTGGTTCAGTTGTTTCCTGCCGAACACGTTTGTTCAGTTCTTCCATCTGCTCAAGGAATGAAGTGCGATGCTCGAGTTTTGGTCCACTCCATGGCTTCTTCTCTCCACCATCCATGCGTTCGGTAAGTCGATTTAGGAATTCGTCACGCACGAGCAAATGCGGCATCAAGGTCTGAACGTGATCGTAGCATGACCATGCTGAGTCAATTTCCTGTCGTCGTTCATGAAGACGACCCAATTGCATCCACAATTCGTGATTCACTGGTCGATGGGCGAGCAAATGTCGACTTAATTCGATGAAAAGATCCTCAAATCCTTGCAAACGAAGATGCTCTATTCGACGACCATAGACAATGTTTGCACGCTGGTCACGGAAATCCAAATCGCGACAACGATCTGCAAATTCAGCAATCTCCAACAGAACCTCATCGCTTTGCTCATCGCCACCACCTCGAGCAACGAGGGCTTCCCACCAGGCATCCGGTGTGAGCGGATCTCGAGCGAAGGCAGCCTCAAGAAGTTCTAAACCGAATTCGAGATAATCCAGTTGTTTTAATTTCTCAAACTGTTCTGTATCTCTGCCAAGAACAGTGAACACATCTTCCAACACAATTCCAAGTCCGTCGTTGTCTTTGAGCCCAGCTTTAATGTCGGCCAAACAACGCCAATTTCTCTCATCAGTGAAATCATGCAACAAGGCTTGGCGGGCGTTTTGTTCGGCCCATTGCATATTGGATTCTTTACGCTCAGGGTCGGCCTTTGCCAACCGAACAAATTTTTGAGCCTGAGACCGATATCGGTTCCCAAGATTGCGTCGTGGGTGTTGCAAATCATCATGTGCAGATTGACGCATGACCATCCCTACTGGACGCTCATGTACCCTTCTGGGTTATCTGAATAATGGATGGTTGCATCAAATCCAACCTTCGATGTCAGACCATCTTCGTATCGAGAAGGGTCCAGACTCGATCCTTTTTGGTTCGGGAAAATGTATGTATCACGGTCAGGTTGCCAGCGGGTCACCATAGCCCATTCAACACGAACGGGGTTACTGATGTCAATGTCTTCATCGACGATTGTGACCATTTTCATGGATCGATGACCTGCCAAGGCAGCCTCGATGGCTTTCTTTCCATCGTCTTCGGAAACCTTTCGGATTTTAACGACAGCAGCCAGCCAGCCACAACCACCCTCGGTCATGTGGACGTCGATGCAATCAACAACTTGTGCAACGGCTTCTTTAATGGTAGGTGAGCGAGGCAATCCCATCAATGTCTTGTGTTCGGCTTCGCCGGGAATCAAAGCATGGAAAATCGGATTATCACGATGAATAATCCCATCGACTTCAATCACCGGTTCTTGTCGCACATCGTCAACGGTTCCAGTAATATCGACATACGGTCCTTCGTCATCGTCATCCAGTGTAATTCGCCCCCACATGGCATATTCAGCATCTGCAGGAACTTGGATACCGTTCGGCAATTCGACCAATTGAAGTTGCTTCTCATACAGTTTCTCATGAAGGGCAGCGGCGATGGTCAATTCATCGATTGGCTCATCAAACGACATGGCCCCTGCGAGCAAAACAACAGGGTCAGGAGCATTGACAATGGCAATGTTGACTTCTTCTCCACGCTCTCTTGCTTGATCGACCATGGTACGCAAGTGTCGAGGTACAAGACGTACGACAAGATGGTTCTCGTCGCGTAGGAACTGCCTGTGGAAACTCATGTTCCTTTGACCGTTCACTTCAGCGATGATGACACTCGCCGACATGTAGCGTCCTCGATCTTGTGGCCAATGATGAGGGATAGCGATGGAATGCAGATCCACCTTTTCCTGCATGTTATCGTAAACAGGAGATTCAGCAGGTGAAACGAGTGTTGGCGTCCCTGGATTCTTCATGGCCCATGCGAGTGTGTCTATGTAGACTTCCGGTTGGATTCCAATGGCTTCGCATAACCGGTCGCGCGTGAGCATGTTGACCGAGATTCTTTGACCCGGGACTTCTTTCAAGTTCTCAAACAACATGTTGGTATGAGAGCGGTTCGAACTGAATTCCCAAATCCCGTGAACAAGACTCACTTCATCGCTGATACGTTCTGCGTGCGAAAGATGATCTCGAAAGGCCAAAACATCACGTCCTCAGAATTTCGTCTGAGTATCTTCGAGATAGCGTGGACGATTTTCCTCATCCGTTGCCTCGCCGCCGGAGGACATCATGTTCATGCCCGAGAACAATCCAATGAGACCGACTGCATGCGCTGTTAGAACATCAACATCGGATTCGACGAGATTCATCCAATGGTTCACAATCACCAACACTCCGAGAAGCATGGTCAGCAGTGCAACGATTGGCCGCATACCGTTGGGAATCATGCCTTTACTAACAAGACCTTGTTTA
>CALDQY010000305.1 GCA_937911445.1 uncultured Rhodobiaceae bacterium
GGACAGGAAGTCATCCAAACGTTCCCTGCACTTCGATGGCGGTTTTCACCTGCATTGACCATTCCCCAAGAATCTGTTTCGTTGGTGTTGACTCAAGGTACTGTTCTCGATGATGGCGCTCGATTGCCACCGAATTCGCCGTTCGAATTGACAGGCGGATTGGTGTTTGCTGCAACGGAAGAAACGCCTGATTTCAACTGCAGCGTAGATGTCATGTTTGCCGGTCAAACCTACTCTGCAGAAACGTACAACGGAATCTGGAACGTTGAACTTCGTTCGCCACAAGCGTCTGGAACCATTCCATTGACGTGGTCCGTTGGTTGCTTGCCACCTCAAGGCGTTGATGCGACCGAGAAAGAATCCTCTGTGAAGTGGATGGTTGTTGATGGACTTGGCCCTCAACCGATTGAAGTGCAAACACCCCGTCCCGGATCGATTCTATCCGCCGATGAACACGAAGTGACCATCGTCCTCTCAGAGGAAGGTGGAATTGACTTTGAATCGTTGCGTTTGGCGTGGTGGGTCGAGGATACCGAAACGGGTGAATTCATTCGAGGGGGTGACAGTCCGTTCCTCCTGCAAGGGACAGAAATTAGCGGATTAAGTCTCATCGGTACAGGAACGATGGATTTGAGCGTCATCACGGACGATATGTTGGTGGATCGCTTCACCGTTTACGTTCTCGTTGAAGGACGAGATCTTGCTGGAAATCTTGTCCTTGGAGAAGCAGGTTCGTCCGCAGGAAATGCGGTCACTTCATGGCTCATGGAATGGCGACAGCCGAAGTTTGAACTGGAGACTCCGGCCATGGAATACTCACGCTTGAACCTCCAACAAGGCGATTCGACCGCTGTGCAAATCTTCGTCAAGAACGTAGGAACATTGGACGGTACAACAGATGCTACGATTTCCGTTGTCCGTGCTGATGGTACGTCAGAGGTACTACGTCAAACTGAGCTCGAGGTTGTAGAAGGTGGTCTAGGTACCATTCTCATCGATTGGGCCCCTGAGCAGGTGGGTCTTCAATGGCTTGAGGTCCAACTCGAGAATGGTGTCAAAGGCAATGGTCCTTCGGTTGATGTTCGACCGAAGAGCGACCCCTCCTTTAGCGAGGCTGTGTTTGGAGATGTGAACCCAATTCTCGGTTCCATTGGTGCATTGCTCGGCCTTTCGATCATTCTTGCCCTCTTGCTCATGGCTCGAAATGCAACCGTTCGACGTGGCTCCAAATCGGAATATGAATGGGACGAATATTCGGATTATCTCGATGAGGATGAAGAAGAGGACATTGACGATGATGCTGACCTCAACTTGAGTGAACCGATTCAAGAATCAGAACCGGTTGCTGCAACAACACAAACCGCTTCTGCGAACGGTTGGACCCAAGGCTCAGATGGCGTTTGGTGGTGGCAGAATCAACAAGATGGAAGTTGGTGGTACAAAGATGCCAACGGAGAGATTTTGCAATACAAATGATGCATCATTTCTATGAAACACGAGTACGTGGGATGGTCATGAGCGAGCAAGATGGAGGCATCATTGCTCTTCTTCAAATCAATCCAACTGTTGGTGATTTGACTGGAAATGCTCAGCGATTGGAGCACTTTATTCAGACTGCAACAGCCCATGGAGCCGTGGCCTGCGTAAGCACAGAATTGGCTATTTGTGGCTACCCTCCTCGCGATTTGTTGATGCAAGCGAGTTTTGTTGAACTCGCTCAACAAGCAGCCCTCTCGCTCAATGTCGACATTCCCTCGCTCATAGGCACACCAACAATACCTGAATCTGAGCGGGCAAAACCCGGAAATGGTGTTGCCTTGATCGGAAATGAAGCTCCTGTGAAAATTGTTGCTCGGAAACAATTGCTCCCAACCTACGATGTCTTCGATGAAGCCCGATACTTCGATTCGGATGACAGGCCAGGTATCGCAAGAACACTCTCAGGACCACTCGAACTTGGTGTCACAGTTTGCGAAGATGCTTGGCAGGTTGCTGGAGAAACGCCTTCCGAATACGATGCAGACCCGATCGAGCAACTCGCTGAATGGGGGCGGCAAGGTGTCAACCTCGATGCAACGGTCAATCTCTCTGCATCTCCGTACCACTCCAACAAAATCCAAACACGCCTCCACGTTGCTCGAACAGCCGCCAAAACACTCGGGCACCCGTTCTTGTTGTGCAATCAAATCGGAGGGAACGATGACCTTCTTTTCGATGGACGATCCCTTGCTGCTTGGCCAACCGGAGACGTTGTTGTTGCTCCTTCTTGGAAAGAAGGAATCCTTCTTGTGGACATAAACAACCTTGAATCAGCCTCGTGGATATCGATGGATTCTTCACAAGGTGAAATCACACATTATGCGCCTCATGAAACTGGTGAAGAACAGAATCAAGTCCTCGATGAACTCGCCGATGCGGTCGTTCTCGGATTGCGTGATTACTGTCAAAAATCAGGAATACAGCGTATCGTCCTTGGATTGAGTGGTGGTATTGACTCTGCCGTTGCAGCCTGTGTTGCAGCTGAAGCTGTTGGTCCCGAGAACGTGCTTGGAATCTCCATGCCATCCCGATTTTCATCACAGCATTCGATCGACGATGCAAAATACACTGCAGAGGCTCTCGGAATGGAATATGCATCCATTTCAATTGATGACCATCATTCGGGACTTGAGAAACAACTTGCAGAGATGCTTGATCAAGGTGCAAACGTTGCTCAAGAGAACATACAAGCCCGTCTACGCGGCATTCTCGTGATGGCTCACGCCAATGCACAAGGTCGAATGGCCATTGCAACTGGAAACAAGTCTGAACTTGCTCAAGGCTATTGCACACTATACGGTGACATGGCTGGCGGCTACACGCCTTTAGGCGATGTCTACAAAATGGATGTCTACGGCCTTGCAGAAGTGTTCAATCAACGGGCTCAATCAAATGGCAAGAGTCCGCCTGTGAATGAGTCCACCATGACAAAACCGCCATCGGCAGAACTTGCTCCTGACCAGCGCGATGATGACACACTGCCTCCCTACGAGATGCTCGATGGTATCCTTAAACTCCACATCGAACAAGGTCTGGGAGCTGAAGAAATCGCCGAACATGGTTACGATCATTCGACCGTTGTGACCGTTCTTCAACGACTCGAAGCCAACGAACACAAGCGCTGGCAGATGGCTCCTGCCCCCAGAGTATCCTCACGTGCTTTCGGACAGGGATGGCGTCATCCTCTAGCAAGCAAACACGATTGGCGTCGCTAAACGATGAGCATAAGAGGAAGAATCCGGACGATTTACCATGACGGAGCAACACCTCAATATCGCTGGGTACAAGTTTGTTGTACTCGACGATCGGGATGCTCTGCGCCAACCGTTCAAACAGAAGTGCGATGAACTCGGATTGAAAGGCACTATTTTACTCAGCCATGAGGGTATCAACATCTTCGTTGCAGGTCCAGAACCGAACATCGAACAATTCCGATTGTTTCTCAGCGAGGATGAACGATTTGCAGACATCGATTTCAAAGTCTCTCATTCAGAACATCAACCTTTCAATCGCATGAATGTACGTCTCAAGAACGAAATCATCTCGGTTGGCTTGCCGAACTTCGATCGGGTCGAACCTGATCGTGGACGTATACTCCCTGCTCAATTGCATGAAAAGCTCCTCAATGGCGAGGACGTTGTATTGCTCGACACTCGAAACACCTACGAGACACGTCTCGGGACGTTCCAAAATGCCATTGAATTGGACATTGAAACATTCCGGGCGTTTCCTCAAGCAGTCTCTGAGATGGATTCATCCTACAAAGACAAGGAAATCGTCATGTTCTGTACGGGGGGCGTCCGCTGTGAAAAGGCCAGTGTTATCATGAAAGATGCAGGCTTTACCAACATCAAACAGCTTGAGGGAGGCATTCTTGGCTACTTTGAACAAGTTGGAGGTGACTACTGGGACGGTGAGTGTTTCGTCTTTGACAAGCGTGTTGCACTCCTCCCTGATCTTACTGAGACCGGTACCACGGTCTGCTTCGCATGCCGTGAACCATTGACACCGAAAGAACAGCTCCACTCGGCCTATGTTCCGGGTGAATCATGCTCGTATTGCATTGACCGTGTTCAATCCCAAACCATCGGTTGTGAACACGAGTCTTGATGAAGCGCCGATGTCTGCGTCAAATCATGCAACTTCCAAAGCGATTGTCGGAGCAGTTGGAAGGCAAGGAAGGACCAACTCGCCAGAAGGCTGCTCGCCTCGTGGTCGACCTTGCACGTGTTGCGAAAGCAGAATCCTTTGTCGAAGTCGACCACGCGCACGTTTCTGGCGTTTCTGTCATTACCGGAGGCCATGGGTTGCGTACCTTCCTCAAGGATTTGAGTGGAGATGATGATGGGACTGTTGTTATTCCAACGACGTTGAATTCTGCGGGATGCGATCGGGAAAAAATGGAAGAAATGGGTATCGCATGGCCCAATTTTCTCGAGCAACAATTCGAGATTGTTCAGGCCTATGACCGACTTGGTATCGAAGCAACATTGTCCTGTACCCCGTATGACCGAGGCATTGAGATTGAAGGTGAGACCGCATCATGGGCCGAGTCAAATGCCGTTTGTTTTTCGAACACATGGACGTCGTTGATTACCAACCGAGAGTCAGGATTGAGCGCACTCGCAACAGCCCTCACTGGATACGCTCCAGCATGGGGGTTGCACCTTGAATCAAACCGCCAACCAAACATCAGGGTCGTTGTTGAATGCGAACTTGAAACGCTCTCTGATTATTCCATCCTTGGTGATTGGATCGGTAAGAATGCAAAGCCTGAGTGGGATTTGCCGTTCGGACCAATGCCGTATGTTGAGGGTCTCGATGAGGTCATTTCCTTTGCGCGAAAAAAGGCATTAACGGCTGCTGCAGCAAATTATGGCTCGCCGATGATGTGGGTTGATGGACACACAGAACCACCAACAAAACCCATTGATTCCATCGATTGGGAGGGAACGCTCGTATTCACACAATCGGATCTTGAAGCACGTTATGAGGAACTCAGTCCGAAGGGAAAGGTTGACCTCATCGTTATTGGATGTCCGCAGGCCAGTTTGGAAGAAATGCGGACGACTGCAGCAGCGCTCCGCACACACATGGAGTTCGGAGAATCCATCCCAAATCAACGGCTGTGGGTGTTCACAAGTCAGGAGAATCATGCTTTAGCCGAGGCTGATGGAACTGTCTCGATGTTGGAAGAAGCAGGTGCCTTGGTTCTCGTTGACACCTGTCCAGAGGTCACACCCTACAACCGAGAAAAATACAATCACTTGTTGACAAATTCGATGAAAGCAGAACATTACCTGACCAGTGGGCTGAATCGAATTCCAACGAGTGTGGCTTCAATAGAGGAATGCGTTCGTCATGCCATTGACCCTGAGCGAGCAAATGGGCCAACGCCTACGCTTGCTCAATCTTCGCACGGCGGTCACGCTAGTGCAAAGACGTTGCAGACTGGCCTTCAAACCATCAACGGTTCTGGTTTGAATTCACAAGGCGATTTCTGTGTTGAAGGTCGAGCGATGGTGACCGATGTTCCAATTACGTATCTTGGCTATGTTAATCGAGATACTGGCGTTGTTGAGGAAGCAGGACATCCTCTTGATGGTCGTGCGATTGAGGATACCATTCTCATCTATCCTAAGGGCTCTGGGTCGACTGTTGCCCCTTACGTTCTGATGGGCTTATTGTACGAAAACAAGGGCCCACTTGCCATCGTCAACCGAGACGTATGTCCGTTGACGCTTCCTGCATGTTCGCTGTTGAACGTTCCATATGGGCATGGGTTTGAGGAGGATCCATGCATGATGATCAATGATGGAGACCTTGTTCGATTGAAGCGGGAACAAGGACAGGTTTCGATTGAAATTCTTGAGCGAGTGTGAGACGATGCGCATCCTCGTCACTGGAGGTGCTGGTTTTCTTGGTTCAAGTCTTGTTGAATCACTCGTAAAACATGGTCATGCTGTCATTGTTATCGACAATTGTTGGAGAGGATCGAAAGAGAACCTGCGTATGGTTGAGGACCATATTACATTCATCGAAGGTGATGCATGTGTTTCGACTACGTATGAGATGATATCGGACCCGAGTAGTGTTGACATCGTCTATCATCTTGCTGCCATCAATGGAACCAAGTGGTTTCATGAAGAACCTAGAATGGTGATGGACGTAAATCTCAATTCGACACTGCGTTCTCTCGAATTTGCAGAACAAAACAATTGTCGCTACGTCTTCACCTCATCACCTGAAGCTTATGGAGAGTCGGAAATTATGCCACTCGGTGGCGATGAAGCCTCGGTTTTTCCTGTCTCCCATGAACACCAACGACATGCCTATGGAGCGAGCAAGTATCTCGGTGAACTGGCTGTCCAACACTCCGTTCGCCAAGGTCTCGATGCTCGTATAGTGCGCCCATTCAATGGCTACGGGCCTCGATTGCTCGGCAGCGAATATGGTCAGGTTGTCGCTATGATGTTGCAACGTGCTGTTCAGCAAGGAGAAATCATCGTTCATGGCGATGGTTCACAAACTCGTTCGTTGACCTACATTGATGATCTCGTCCGTGGTATTGAGGCCGCGGGGCTGGTCGAAGGCCTTGAAGGGATGAGTTTGAATCTCGGTTCTGAGGAAGAATGTACAATGCTTGACCTTGCTCAACGAGTCGCTAAACTTGTCGGAAACGAAACAGCTCAAACGGTCCGAATTCGCTACGATCAAGGACATCCGGGTGACTCAAAACGCCGTTTGCCCAATCTCGATCAGACCAAAAAATACCTGAATTGGCAAGCCCACACGACGCTCGCGGACGGCCTTGGTCAAACACTGCGGTCGATGTTGTAGTGCCATTCTGTCGGCGTTGCCATGAGACGATTCAAACCGTGTTGACAGAGAATGTGTGCAGCTTGTGCACTATCAAGTCCACCCGGGATGAGAATGTCTGACAAGCGAAGGATGGCTAGTTTGGCTTTTGCATCAGGCAAATCGACCACTTCGACCAATTTACCAACGATGGCAAAGGCAGCATTGTTCATGACGAGTTCGTTTGTTTCCAAACTTTCCAGGTAAAACGCCTCCCCCTCGCTCATACCGTGTGAGATTGGCTTTGCAGTTTGTTCAACCACGGTTGCTGCATCCGATGAGACCGGGAGGAAGTTGAGAACAGCCTCCTTTGTTTGTTGCATGTTCAACAATGTATCTCTCCAACGATCGTTTCGGTCTGCTGAGAGCGACACAACCGCCATCGGTGGTGAATTGGATACAACTGACAACGAGGTGTAAGGGGCAATGTTGCGAACTCCTTCGTTGGATGATGTAGCTATGAGTGCCAACGGCCGTGGGCTTGCAAGGTTTGTCAACCATGCTGAACGAGTATCGTGAGAGAGTTCATCAAGGCTGAGGCTGATCACCTCAGATTCTCCAAGCGCCTTCTGTTGAGAAGGAAACCATCGGTCAAGTTCACCAGCTTCGACCTCCATCACAGCATGTGCAGTATAATCGCGATAAGCCTCCCATTTGGCGATGTCCTCAACATCGCCTCGTTTCTGCTTTCGTTCGATGGAGGCATTGGCATAATCGATGCATTTCTTGAGAAACGAGATGACGTGTGCTTTACCTTCCATCTTCGTCACCTCTTTCCGTCGTACTCTTCCCGGGTCATAAGAAATTGTGCAGGATTTCCAACCCAAACTTCTCCATCCGGAAGGGGTTTTGTCAGGACGGAACCGCCTCCAAGTACTGCCCTCTCTCCAATGTGAGCGCCTGGGAGGACCGTACATCCTCCTCCGATGACGGCGTTGTCGTCAACCTGAACTGGAACCCATTTGGTTGCATCACCTGATGGGGGATATTTGTCGTTGAGGATGGTTGAATTTGGACCGATGAAAACAGAATTCCCAATCACTGTCTTGTCTGCGATGTAGTTCGACCCCTGTATGTTGCTGTTGGCTCCGATGGTGACGTTACGACCAATGTGACACATCGAACCAATCGAAACATTCTCACCAACCTTGAGGTGTTTTCCAATGTAGCATGGTTTGTAGGCACACGATGTAGTGGACAAGGCCACTCGCTCGCCACCCACGTCTTCGTCCATGGATGACCCTCATTCCTCAAATCCAAGCTCACGCATGAGCATGTCAACGTGACCTTTTGCTCGGACGTTGTATCGGCACCACTTGATAGTACCATCTGGATTGATCACAAATGTTGATCGGACACAACCAAGATACTCTTTGCCGTAATTCTTCTTGATACGCCATGTTCCGAACAGTTCGTGCAGATGTCCCTCTGTATCCATCAAGAGCGGAAAGTTGAGTTCTTGTTTCGCAATGAACTTTTCATGAGATGTCTCGGAATCTTTGGAAACACCAAGGACAACATAATCGTCGTTGTTCAAACGACCCATGTTGTCTCGAAAGTCGCAAGCTTGGTTTGTGCATCCAGGCGTTGAATCACGAGGGTAGAAATAGAGAATAACGGTTTTGCCTTCTGCGCCATATGTGGATAAATCATGCTCATTTCCTGCAGAATCTTTGCATGTAAAGGAGGGGGCGTGGTTACCGATTTCGAGGGTTACAGGGCTGGTCATGATGCTTGGGTGTCGAAACACGTCATGAATGCTTGGTTTTAGCCGCAAGGAGTCGCTCAAACATTCTAATGCTAAATGCATGAAATATGATGCATAGTAAATAATTCAATGGTTTAGAGGCAATTGTTTGATAAACTGCCAGTGAAGAAGGGTAACTATGGCGGCTCCAAGCATGACGCGACGAAGCCGCAAGTACTTCAAGAAAATTCAGCGTGCGAAAACCAAGTACGAACTTCAAAGCATCGCTTCAACCATACAAAGCGATCTTGACCGTCGCAACCTTTCTTACGACGAGGCACTGAACCTCGGCAACTTCATTCAAAATCGTGCAGACCAGCTACCAGGTACGTCCATCGTATACGCCGTATCCGACCGTGATGCGTATCGTCGTACGCTTGAGTTGTACCTTCGTGACGCGTTGCTGACCCGCACGGAGCAGTTGTTGCTTTGGGAGGAGCGCAGGAGGCTTGGAATTTCGGACGAAGAGCACGATCGTCTTCTCAATCAACTGCTTGAGATATGGAAGTCGCAAGGCAAGTCTGTGACCATTCAACGATTCGAGAAAGCCGGAGGTAACGCTGATGTTTAAGCAAAAGACCCTTCCTCTCATCTTAGTCTTACTTCTCGTCGGCCACTTGGCCTTACCATTTGCAGATGCTTCTACGACAAGCGGACGCGCAGGACCTGATTTCCGGGTTACAAGCATGAAATTTGACGGCGCAGGATCGGTAATCGTAGGCAGTGCTCTCATACTCGCACCCGACACACACACCGTCCGCATCGATGTCGAAAATGTTGGAACATCAAGCGGTAAAGCCTTCCTCTCGCTCGTTCACAAAGGCTCTCCGAACGCTGCCGAGCAGGTTGTGGATACTGTCGACCTTGGCACCCTGGCTGCGAGTTCAGGAACGACCACCTATCTGTTTAGCTGGACAGGCACTACAGGCCCATCTCAAACTCTTTTTGCCCGAGTGAGTGGCGTAAACGGAGATGATGCAAATACCGCTAACAACGAATTTCGGCGAGATTTTGATGTCGATCGATACCGAGAATGGAACATCATAGGCGATGATTTACCACAACCGTCCTCCGGGAACACCCATGTATTCCTCGACCGCCAATCGCACACATTCAACGTTTCAATGAAGAACGATGGCGTCATGGAGTTCTCTTCTGTTATGGGTTTGGTTCTGTTCAATGCATCGACTAGCACAACGCATGAGTTTTGGCAGCAATCGAACCAAGAAACGTTTCTACCAGGGTCCGACTATTCATCATCGACAGAAATCCTTCTTTCCGCAGGTTTCTCCGCATCCTCTCTTGCGGGCTTGTGGAATGTCTCTGTTGTTGTATGGGTTAACAACTCAGACTCAGCTGGTCCGCTGTACACATACAAGCAATTCGATGTCATCTTTAGCGACTACATTTTCGAGCTGATTGGCCCATCCGACCGAACCACAGCGCCGGGTGACTCAACTACGCTTTACTACATCATCAAGAATACTGGCTCGACAACCGACATCTACGATATCAGTGTGAGCAGCGGACCATTCGGCTGGGCGGACACATCAGTGGTGGATGGTACATCGACGACAGTCTTGGGTACGAATCAAATCACGACCGTAGATGTCGTCGTTACTGTACCACAAGACGCCCTGCTTTCGGAAGTGGACATCATTACATTCTCGATAACCTCAGCAGGAAGTGATTACAGTTTATCCCACACATCCCGCGTCATGGCAGGTGAGTATCACGAAGCAACAATCGACATTACAAACGATACGACGAAAGTACTTCCAGGGCAGACTGACACCATCGCTTTCAACGTAACAAACACTGGGAACGCAGACGGTTCGTTTGCTCTCTCCATGGGCCTTTCGCCCAATGCACTCAACTGGAATTACAACCTTTCAATGGAAAACACTGGCGAGTTATTGGTCGGGGAATCAGTATCCGGATTTATTCGAATCGAGGTTCCTCCAATGCAATTCCCGTTGCAAGATGATGAACAAAACGCCGCCGGTGATAGCCTCAGCGTATTCATTATCGCCCAGGAGGTCGGTGGAAGCATTCCAACTACGGACTCTGGCCAAGTGGAGGTACTTCCTGCAATCGCTGTTGATCCGGGTCTTCCTGTCGACACGATCGACTTGTCAGAAAGCGACGTTTTGAGTCCAAGCTTCACCACAGATGTTGACCTCATCGTTCCATTAGAGGTTCAAGTTCGTCACAATCTCGTCTCAGCATCGAATTTGGCAGACACCATAAGTGCCAACCTCACGGTCGGAAACATCACATTCGAAGCGCTCACATCGGGTGGGTTTAACGAAGCTGATCGCTGGAACGCTTCACTTCATCCAGGAGAGGCCAATGGACTCATGCCTGGTGAATCGTTCCTCGCTTCGCTTGGAATCCAAAGCCGCCACCAACAACTTCCTTTGGCGGGCACCGTAAGGATACCAATTACAAGCACGCCAACGCTTGGTAGCACTCACATCTCTTCTGATGTATATGCAGAGGCTCTCTATCAAAACCTTTCGATTGTTGTACCGAAGGTCGTCGGTGGCGAGATTACCGAGGCAGGCCCTCTTGATGCGGATGTAGGAGTCGATACCGATTTCATGTTCACGTTTGGAAACACAGGAAACGATCGGTCTTCCTATCGACTCGAGATTGTAGAGAACCTTCCTGTTGGCTGGTATGCGAACCTAACCACAACGGGTCCAGATAACACGATTCTCAACTTAGCAAGTGATTTTGAAGATTATCCAGCCGTCAGCGGTGCCCACTATAGTTTGGTAACGCTTACGGTAAAGACAGATCCACTTGCTCCGTCCGGCCTTCTTCAACCCTTGACCATTCGCTATTATGATCTCGATACCGGCCTGTATGTTGGTGAGCAAACGATGGACATCCGTGTTGGTGAAACCATCAACGCTTCCCTTGCTCCATCCTCTCAGTCGATTGATATCACGCCGTATGAGCAGCTCTCTGCTTTCGTGAACATCGAAAACACTGGAAACGCACCAACGACATTCTCGATAGCCTTGGATGACGGCGGATACGATGATCTTTCGTTTGAACTCGATTCCTCCTCGAGCATCATCATCGCTGCGGGCTACTCGTCATCTGTTCGAGTCAACATCATCCCATCGACAGAGGCAAGTGCTGATGAGACCTACATGGCCGTGCTGACAGTCTCTATGGTTGATGAAAATGGAAATCTCGTTGAACTCAATGCCAACATCATAGCTAATATCTCCGAGGTTCACGATGTCCAGTTAACCTCTCCGGATACGCTCGTGGCGGTCCCCGGGACAGTTGTGAACTTACCATTCAGTTTGTTGAACACAGGAAATTTGGTCGAGACCGTCAACATCAACATCACTGTTGATGGAGGCTGGAGCACGACACCAACCGTTCAATCGTTCACGATTCCAATCGACGGACAATCGAATGGTTCGTTCGACATCGATATCCCTGCTCTCGACGGAACCGATAATCTCCTCGACGGAGCAGTCCACGAAGCGAATCTGACCATCTACAACCCAGATACAGACGAGGTATATGTGCTCAAAAAGGTGGAATTACTCGTCGCTCCTGTCTTTACCTACACTATAGAAGGATGGGAGAACGAGTACTTCTTCCACGAGGGAGATAATCGCCAATGGAATGCCATCATCACCAATACAGGGAACAAAGACGTCTACGTTGACATTGGCTACGAAGTTCGTGCACCCGGCCTTACGACTGCTAGCGATGACTGGATTGTTAACACGGATGATTCTTCGACGCAGTTGTTGCTCAGGCGAAACGTACCTACACAACTCGCTGTGAGTGTGGATAAGAATGCAGCGGGCAGCAGCAGTACAACACTCTCGACTGCTGCGGACCTCCGTGTGACCATCGTACCTACCGATGTTGATGTTGATGGAAGTGGCGAATTGATGACATCACTCAAAATGAAGCGACTGTTTGACATAGGATATGCAGACAAGTTGCAAGCACCTGCGAGCGACGATCCTGTAACCGTTCCAATCGAGTATTCACACATTCCTTTCCTCAATACGGCTCCAGCGGCATACTCAATCGAGTTTTGTGGAATCGAACGCATCCTCGACATCGCAGACCTCGGCCTCAACGAAGAGGACTACGTTTGGAACATATCACTCATCAATCTCGAGGGAGAGGAGAGTGTGCACTACATCAATCTCTCAGCTCCTTGCATTCCGGGTAGTGAACTGATTCAACTCCCTGAGCGACCGACGTATGTCCTCTCCCCGAACCTCATTTTCAATGTCAAGGTTCCAGACAGGCCGAACATTCTACCCGGTGATGGATACGACATTACGATGCGATTACACCATCCTGATCCCAATGAGCCCATTACCGAAGAGACGTTCCGGTTTGCACTCAATGTTTACGCTGATCCGATGGTGGACCCCAACTCCCAACGAATCGTTGATTCGAGCGGAAATGGACTCGATTTCATTATGGAAGGTCAAACGGCTTACCTTGAGTTCGATATGAAGAACGAAGGGACTGCGCTAGCAGTTGGGATCGGGGCACAACTCGTCTGTGAAGGATTGGTTATCGAAGACGCGCCCGGTTTTGTACCGTTCCTCTCTGAAGGAGAAGTTGCAACCTTGCGCTGGAAGGTCACAGGCGAAACGCTGGATTGGTGGGAACAAAGCAGGGGTGCTGAATGTACAGTCAGTATCCAATCCGACTACGCACTCAACAACGTTGTTGAAAACGACGTTGTGGTCTTCACCCAAGAAGTCGACTCGAACGCTCCTTCCACACTCACTGCGTTTGCAGGATTTGGTATCGCGTTGATTGTCACCATCGGTTTGCTCGGTCTGACCAATCAAAACGAAAAGTATCGTTTGGGGGCAGTTTACTCCGGCGTGATCATGCTTGGATTCCTCTTCCATTTGTACGATGCAACATGGTGGGGTCCTGTTTCGATCGTCATCGCCTCGCTCTGGGTTTGGAGAATGGCATGGCGAAGCAGCGAAGAATTCCGCTACATTCACGAGGACTACCAACGTGCTCGGAAAGGAATCTCTACCATATACGCTGATCACTTCCAAGCGCTCACAGATTCACGCCGACAACTCACCATCATCCTCAGTCTACCATTGCTTGGGTTCGTTGGTGTCATCCTCGGTCTGCCTCCACAAATGACCCCCGATGAGACCAACCTGATTTCGCTCGTGGGTTACATTCTTGTTTCCACCATTGTTGTTTGGTTCATCCTGCGACGTGCCAATAAGCTGTATGGTTCCCTTTACGGTAAACTCACGGACATTGAAGTCAAGGCAACACGAATCGAACGTGACCTTGGCGATCCGGCTCGTCTCTTGAACGACCTTGCAATGGATGGACTTGACCTTTCTGCGATTCTTGATAATCAGCAGGTCTTCCCTGACGAAGTTGAATCTGTTGGAGGTTCAAAAGAAGTCCCAGATGCAATCAATGTTGATGAGGTGATTGGATGAATCATTCCTTGATTACCACAACTCAGCTCCATAAAATACGGAGTAAATGGAGTATTGTCTTCATTGCTGAAGATATCATCGAGAGTCAAAACGGTTCGGATTCGAATGAGGAGGTGACATCAAATGGCGAAGAGCAAGTCTGAGCAAGATGATTTCATCATGGACTCTGAACTGGGAGACGGTGATCTCTCCGATGCGCAAGCTGCGATTGCGGCTTCCAATGAAAGTGCACAACGGTTGATGCAGGCAAGTCGAGAACTCGAATCTCTCGTACAAAACGTTGTCAGCGACGAGGTCAACTCGCTTGCAACGACAGAGCTTGACCTGCTCCAAGCCAAGACCTTCCTCGAGACACACCGATTGCGCCGTGCTCGAAAGAGCGTACGTCGTGCCGAAAAAGCGCTCAATGTCCTCGAAGAGGATGTTCTGTATCTTCGACGGAGTATCGCAATGTTGCATCGATTGTTGCGAGAAAAGGCTCTTGCAGAAGAAGAAGTCGAAAACGTACTGCGTCGCCTCCGCAATGCAACAGGAGCTGCTGAAATTGGCGATGTTGGCTATGCTGCTACTGAGGTGGAATACCTTGTCGACGATCTCATTGGCGGGAATTCCTCAACACTCAATCCATTCCTTTTCCGTCATTTTTGGCTCTCTGTTGATACGCGATGGCCTGCTGGAGGAGAGACAGGTATCCTTCTTGTCCGAATCATCAATGATGGTGACATCCCTCTTCCAATGATGCGACTTGCTCCTCCTGTTCCAGAAGGATGGGATGCAAAACCGTCCTTCATTGACGTTCCAGTCATTGGACCTGGAGGAAATCTTCCTGTGCGATTTGAGATTAAGGCGGATCGCCGTCACGGTGCGGACGAGGTCCCTCTTTCACGAAAACTTTCAATTGCGACCGGGTACGAAATGAGGAATGGTAACGTGATTGTAACCGTTCGTGCACAAAACAGATCGATGGAACCACTCGTCGATGTTCTCATTCAACCATGGATGCCACCAGGCTTTACTGCCGATAAGGTGCCATTCATCAGCAGGCTCACGCCTGACGAAGTGGCTGTTATTCGCATTCCACTTCGAATTGACTTGGGTCATGGAGGTGCTCCGTGACCCACATCCCATTCCACCCTCGCTTGAGGGAGGACGAGTAAAAAAAAGGTGAAAAAAATGAAAACCGAAAAAGAAACGAAGCAAGACGAACTTGCTGCAATCGGTATTGGTGCAATGATTGTTTTCATTGCGTTGATCTTGGTTGCGGCAGTAGCGGCAGCGGTCATCATTCAGACCGCAGAAAAGCTGCAACAGAACGCACAAGCCAGCGGTGACGACACACAAGAACAGATGTCAACAAAAGTTACACTGATCAACGTCGTAATCGAAACCGTCGACGCAGGAACGCCAAACTTTGAGTTGTTTGCAACTCTTGAGTTGGCACCTGGTTCGGAACCCACCCAGAGTGATGACATTGGTTACACTGTCATCTGCCTTGGTGATGGACCCGACAATACCCCCGGAACAGCTGATGACACTACTGAATTCGCACAAGGGGATCTCACCGGTGCAACAGCTCACACAGGTGATGGTCGAACAGGCGATGCTGCAAATGGTGGAACTGCTGCAGCTCCTGTAGCACAAACGCTCAATCCAGGTACCACATATGTTGTGGTCATGGACATCGATGAATGCGCACCTGCTGCTAACACAGATCACGTCATGCTCTTTACTGTAGAGGCTGGCGGAAGCACGTACGAAGAACTCCAATACGGAAGTTCTCCATCAGTTGGAGACGTTGTTGTTTGAGGTGAAAAATATGAAGAACACACAAGAAAAGAATATGGAAAACGATAACCTAGCCGCAATTGGTATTGGAGCAATGATTGTCTTTATTGCTTTGATTCTCGTTGCTGCGGTCGCTGCTGCAGTTATTATTCAAACTGCAGAAAAGCTTCAACAGAACGCACAATCAACTGGTGACGACACAACTGATGAAATGTCAGGTAAGGTCCAAATCCTCAACGTATTTGTCGACGATCCTGATGACTCCTTTGTCCTGTATTTCCGCCTAGCGGCTGGATCTGATGACACTGCTGATGTGGACATCCTGTGGCAAGTCTTCTGCGAAGACCCTGATGGTACAACTGGCAACCCTGCAACAGGTGCACCAGTTACAGACCGACTTGCAGGTGATTTCCGTCCAGGAAACGCTGACTCGATCATCCCGTTGTCCTCAAGCACTGCAACTGCAACTGATATCGCAGAAGCTGGTGTTGCATACCGAATCTCTTTGGAGGTTGACGACGATGATGCGAATGCAGCTGACCGACAAGACTGCAGTCCTTCTCACTTGTTTAACGAGAACATCAAGGCTTCCTTGTACATTCACGTTGTAGGTGGAGGATCAACATTCGACGTTCTAAAGGTCAACGACGCTTCTCGTGGAGCAGTGGTGGTCTGAGTCTGCCTGTGCAATGACTTGCTTCTTGCAAGTCGAGCACAGGAGGTTATTCCATGGCATGGCCATTTGGCAGTGCAGGGAACGACCGGGACGCAGACGCTGAACTCGCAGAAGAGCGCTTGAAAATCATGGCCAATGTGGCCATTGAACAAGTGCCACTCCCCGAACAAGGTGAGTTGAGTGAAGAGGATGCATGGACCATATCCCCCGGTCCGACTCGAGCACGATTGAACAGCATTGGATCTGTCCCCACGGTCGCAGCGACGCTTGCCCCGCAACCGGCGGCACCCGTCAACGCACAGGTGGACACATCAGGTCTCGAACGTATGATCAGCAGCCGTCTCGACATGGTCGAAGATGTGCTGGGACTGATTTCACACAAGATGGAACAAGCGAATGTCGCACCCGTTTCAGAGGATGGAACATCTTCGGAAGCGAGTGAAGAAGGCGATGTTGTTTCAGTGGACGGAGCAGAAGGCGATACCATCGTCACCGCTGATGGAGAAGTTCTCCCTGTTGGTGGCGGTATTGATCGATTGCGTCAATCCGATGAAGCACGACTTGTTGAGTTGTACGAAGCGCAAGCACTTGCAGCGAATCCTTTCCTCGCAAAGGGTTCCTACGAGCATGCTGCGAACGATGGTGTCGGTGCGGCCATGGTTGCTGCATTGTTGCTGGACAACCTTTCAGGAATGGCGGCGGTGAGCTTTGCTCAGAAAGCCGTTCAAAGCGGTATGCTGAGCGAAGAGGAAGGACGTGCCGTCCTTGCTATCGTTCAGTTAGCTGCGCCTGGAGAGGCTGAGTCTGCATTGAACGATCATCTCTCGCATCGTAAGCTGCTTACTTTCTCAGCAATTGTTGAATCTTGGCGTTCACAAACTGCAAAGTCGGAGGAATGATGCATGGGTGCTTCAGTTGGAGTTGGTGCTCTCGTGGTTGGCACGTCGCTGTTGTTGGTGTTTGCACTTGCTGTGCA
>CALDQY010000306.1 GCA_937911445.1 uncultured Rhodobiaceae bacterium
TCAGTCTTACTCACGAATTGTTGTTGTGTCTTTTTACTGAATTCAGTGTAGGAAGCATCTTGATTTTAATCGTTCTTGGTATGTTGATGGACCGCGTCATGTTGGAAAAAGATACCCAAACGATGGCTGTTTTGTTCGGTTGTTTTGTTGGTGTTCATGCAGTTGGTTGGACACTTTCAGGAGAACCGTTCGCCAACACAGCATTCGAAATCGATGAAATCGTGCAAAATTGGATAAAATTCATCAGTGCGCCCATACTTGGGGTGTTGCTGTTCTATGCAGCACGTTTCTCCCTTGAAACACTCAATCGAGGGGATGATAAAATTCTTGAAGAATCCTGACGATGTACTCAATATCCTCTTCATCCATCGAAAGGTGAAGCGGTAATCGAATCAGAGAGGCCGCTGCTCTTGAAGTCACAGGTAAACTCTCGGGGCCATATCCAAGTTCGCTTCCTACGGGAGATTCATGAAGAGGGACATAATGAATCACTGCTTGTATACCTTTCTCGTTGAGGTGGATGCGAAGGCGATCTGCTTCCGAAGGATTGGGAAGCATTATGGCCAGCATGTGCGCATTGTGCTCGCAGCCACTCGGCTCGCGAAGAATACGCAAGTAACCCTCTTTCTCGATCGGTTTGAGCATGCGCTCATAACAATTCCAGAGTTTTAGTCGAAGTGATATGTTTTCATCCAGTCGTTCGAGTTGTGCACACAAAAAAGCGGCTTGCAACTCGCTGGGATAGAACGATGATCCAACGACTTGCCAATTGTATTTGTCAACTAGTCCTTTGAAAAATGCACTGCGGTTGGTTCCCCGCTCCCACACCATCTCTGCCTTTTCCACATCTTCTGCATTGTTGATGACAAGACACCCTCCAAGTCCCGAGTGAATGTTTTTTGTCTGATGGAAAGAGATAGCCCCAAATCGAGTATGTGTTGAAAGAGGTTGAGCGTTCCACTGAGCTCCTAGACCTTGTGCACTATCTTGAATGCAAACGAGATTGTGTTCTTTGCAAATCTGGTTAACACGGGTATAATCATTACCGAATCCAGCATAGTCAACGGCAACAATGCCTTTTGTGTTTGAATTTATTTTGCTTTCAAGATCATCAAGGTCCAACAACATTGTATGTTCATCAACCTCGCAAAATACCGGTGTTGCACCAGTCCGCATGACCGATGATGCACTTGTCACGAATGTGTATGATGGCACCAAGACCTCGTCGCCGGGGCCAAATCCTGACAAGAGTGCGGCCAATTCAAGCGCTCCTGTGCAACTATGAGTGAGAAGAACTCTTTCAGCACCAAGTATTTCCTCAAGCATATTTTGGACTCGTTTTGTAAATTCACCATTGCCAGAGAATTCTTGACTATCGAAGACTTCATTGACATAGTCCTTCTCGTTCCCAGTGAGGAATGGTACGTTAAACTTCACACTGCGCACACATGGACATACGATGCATGATTATTGATTCTTTTGAGGGCAAAAAATGAGTGGTTTGGGAAAGAGGTTGATGATCTTAGGAGCAGGACGCCATCAGGTCCCGCTCATTCAAGCAGCCATCGATCTTGGTGTTGAAGCACATGTCTGTTCGATTGCAGGGGATTATCCAGGAATTGCGCTAGCAACCTATTTTCATGAAGTAGACATATCCAATTCACAAGCGATTCTTGAGCTTGCGCGAACAATAAAACCCCACGGAATTCTTACCACAGCAACCGATGTTTGTCTCGAAAGCATCGGCCTTGTTGTCGATGAGATGAATCTTCCTGGTTCAGGTTTTGCGACAACCTCATCATGCTTGAGTAAGGTTCGTATGAAGAGAAAATTAGTCGCTTCAGGAGTGCCTACCGCACAATATCGCATCATTAGTGATGCCAACGATGGAATTGAGTTTTTCAACAACCATCGAGGTGATTGTGTGATTAAGCCCTCGGATTCATCTGGCTCTCGGGGTGTCAA
>CALDQY010000307.1 GCA_937911445.1 uncultured Rhodobiaceae bacterium
CATTCCTGTGGACATGCGACGGAAGTGGAATGCTGTCCTGTTGTTTTTCGTTCTTAGTGCTGCACTCACTTCACCTCTGGTTTCAACGACTTCTGCACGCTCCGTCCATGAGACTTCAGATTACGACTTGTTTCCACAGGGTGATTTGACGGATGCTTCTCAATGGACCGTTGGTGCGACGACGTCGTTTACATCACAGCCTGCAGATTACACGGAATCCATGGTGGCTGATCAACGAATGACCATGGTCCACCAGCGACCTCAAAACACAGACACATTGTCGTACTGGAGTCTCAACAGTCCCTCTGAATCGGACAATGTTGTCGGTGCGCCAGATGGTCTCTACATGTGGTCGTCTGGACCGATTATGAGCGTCCAAGATTTCGATGTTTCATCATCGACGCAATACATCATTACGGATGTGAGTGTCGTTCTTGCGTTCAAGATTACAGACGCCCTGCACATTGATTCTGTTCGTTTGTCCATGGATTGGTCGAACGGTTCTGAAATCCTTCGAACCTGGTCAAACACGGGCTCTGCCATCGATTACATCAATGGAAGCCACTACAGTTTCGATATTTCAGGACTTGAAACTTGGACATGGTCTATGCTCTCCAATGCCAAATTTACAATGGATTATGTTTCGGTTGGACAAACCGATGATGCACGACTCGAGTTGGACGCCATTGGTCTTGATGTGACCATGGAGACGCCTTGGTATGGTGGAGAAGTGGCCCAGGCATCCTCGACAGCAAGTGGCCATTCGTTGCCTATTCTCAATTTCGATTTGAGTCAAGGCGATTACAATGGCATGGCCTTATCCATCTGTGGGTTGGAATCAAGTGATGGGGCATCGATAGGAACATGGACAAGTACGCCAATGTCCGTTCCATCCGAGCAATCCTTTGGTCGCATTCACTTTGTTGTGAACGAATCTGGAACCGAAGCAAATGTGAGTGTACAATATGCTACATCCTCCGATGGAATTGCGTTCAGTGGTTTTTCGATGTATTCTGGTGATGCGTTGCCGAGTGCCGACTACATCAAGGTTCGAATTTCTACGGATGTTGCATGCATTGTTTCGGTCCATGTTGACATCAACGATCCGACACTGTTGATCGACGGTCGAATCTATGGCGATGCTTCAGGAATCAATGCGACTCTATCTCGTTGGACAATTACAGTCAACGATGTAACGGTTGCAAATCTCCCAGTCGAACTCGGATTGTTTTCACATCAACTTCCAATCGGCCACACACTGCTGGGACAAGACACCGACATTGCGGTTTCCATCAAGACGTGGTTTACATGGGATTCTGACGGTAGCTCAAGTACGACGGCATTTGAAGTTAATTCTATAGAAATTGTTGGTGGATACGATATTTTCTACGATGAGGACCCAGTTTGTCAGTTGGTTGGTGACCAATATCTTACCGAGGATGGAGGCGGTTTGTTTGTCCCTCTTCTCTCTCGATGCACCGATGACCGTGGACTCCCAGAAGATCTTGTTGTGAGTTTTGAAAACTCAGAACCCGAACTTGTTGACGTATCTCTTGACCTAGGAGAGGTTCGAATTTCGCTCCAACCCGAACAGTCGGGCAGTTCTCAAATCACCATGACGGTCATGGATGCAGCTGGCAATTTCCACATGGAGACGTTCAATGTCTTCGTTGCCTCTGTTGACGATGCGCCAGTGTTGAACGAATTCCCCGCATTGGTTCAAGTTGAGCATGCACTTGAGACAACCATCCCATTTGCATGGTCGGATGTTGATAGCGCAACAACAGCGATGACTATTACGGCCAATCGTTCTTGGGTGGATGTCGATTTGCAATCAGAGACGATTACCCTAACAGCACCCACGCCAGGATACAGTTCTGTCTTGTTGAGTCTGTGCGATGCAACATCGTGCTCTGAACGTGTTCTCGACCTTGAAGTCGTATCCCTGCCTGATCTTGAAATTACGGATCTTGTTTTGGGAGATGCTTCAAGCGGCGCTTTTGCGGAAATGAATGCTGCAGAAAATGGACAATTCCTCACCGCACGTGTCTATGTTGGAAATTATGGATTCACAAGCGCTGAGATGGTGACCATTCGTTGCACAGTCAACGGACAAACGGCTGATATTTCTTCAATACCAACCTTGGGCCCGGGAGAAATAGCCGTAACCGAATGCTCCTTCCAAGCACCAATCGATGGTACATTCATGACAGTTGATGCCATTGTTGATGGGGGAGAAGTCATCGATGAGCGAAACGAGTCAAACAACGAGATGGAAGCCTCGTTAACGCTTTCACAGCCTGAAATTGTTGACGATACCGATGTTGATGCTGGTGTTTCAACAACCACGATCTACGTCGGAAGTCTCATTGCTCTCATCGTAATTATAGCTGGTTTTACATGGCTTGCACCTGCCAAGATTCGAAAATATGAGTGATGGTATGACACTCCCGATCCTCTACAGTTTCCGACGATGCCCTTACGCCATGCGTGCAAGGATGGCTTTGCTCGTTGCTGGAATTCAAGTTGAACTCCGAGAAGTTGTTTTACGGGATCGTCCCGAACATATGCTCGAGATTTCACCGAAAGGAACAGTTCCAGTTCTCCTGCTTGAGGATGGTACAGTTATCGAAGAAAGCATGGACATTATGCATTGGGCTCTCGATGAATCTTACTTTGTTGGTGACTGGCAGCAGTTGGTCGATGGTAACGATGGTGATTTCAAGCATCATTTGGACCGTTACAAGTACAACAATCGATACGAGCAGCCCCTTTCGCCAGAAGAACATCGAACGCATGTTCTGGCATTTCTGGAAGGGTACAACACACGCCTGGCACAAACGACTTTCCTTTGTGGACAGGATGTAAGCGCCGTTGATTACGCTCTTTCACCGTTTGTGCGTCAATTTGCCAATACAGATCGTGCTTGGTTTGATAAACTTAAATTTCCATATCTCCATCGTTGGCTCAACACAATGTTGGAGAGTGAAACGTTCCGGAATTGTATGGTCAAACATCCGCAGTGGAAGGA
>CALDQY010000308.1 GCA_937911445.1 uncultured Rhodobiaceae bacterium
TGCATAGCGTCCGCTGGCCATGAATCGAAGATTGACTCATCCTTGTTATTGATTTATCCTATTCTTATAGGGTCAAAATTCGGTTTGAATGGGACGAATTTTATCCGGCTGAATCTATTTTTTTTTGACGGCGCATTCGTTTCTTCTCTTGGACCGATTCAAACATGGCCATGGCCATGCCTAAATCGTGTTGCTGCTTGCGTTCGCGTAGATCCAATTCCTTGCTCCGCAGGATGTCAAGAACTTCGGCTTTGGACATGGCTTTGTTACGAGCGAGTTCGGCTTCATGGGCTTGGTTGCGATGCTTGTTGGCCCACTCTGCTTCTGCAATGGAGCCTTCCGCCTTGATTTGGGCGATACGCGGCTCGGCCTTTGCTCGCTCAGTGGCTGCTTTTCCAGCCATTTGCGAGCGAGCCGTGTAATCCGCTCGACGTTGTTGAGTAGCCAATTGTGCATCGAAGTGAATCTGCTCTCGTTCAGCTTGAATGGAGGCATGTTCGGCCATGTTGTTGACGTGTTCACGTTCAGCTTCAAGTCGAACCTTGTCCGATTGTTTCCAGGCGATGAAGGTATGATCGATGCTCATACCAAACGATTCCACCGTACGTCGAAGAGCGAGTGAAAGACCGATGTTGGCATCCTCATTGGCCGCCTCTTGAACGAGTTCATCGTTGGAAAACTTCTGAATGGTTCGAGCCATGTAGGCTTGGGCTTCTGCACGGAGCATCTTCTCAAGGTCTTGGACACGAATCTCCATCATACCATTGGCTGGAAGTTGGATGATGCGTGCGATCTGTTCGCGTGTTGCATAGAGGCGTACGGTGGCTTGACCTCGAAGCGTTTGATGGTCGCTTGATTTGGATGCAAACGGGAGATTGACCGTGTAGGGACCAAGGAAGGCGAACAGGTAGGAACGTTGTCGCTTTCCTCCAAACATGCGTCGAAGCATGGATGTGGTTGGATTGGCTCGCATCACTTGCTGTGTGACGATTCCAGCGATACGTCCGTTTTCGAGGACGACGCATACTTCGTTGGGCCGAAGCAGGATTGGTGCGTTTCGTGGTAGGTCTTTGTCATGGACAAATCGAGCGATTTGGTCCGGATCGGTTCTCCATCGGTATGTGTTTCGTGTCATTGTTTCACCTCAGTTTCGTAGGTCGTCAAGCAGACGATTGCGTTCAGCAAAGTGACGGCGTGCTTTGTCAAGCACGCCATCGATGATGTCAAGATCGATGTTTCTGGTTTCAACATAAGCAGCCATGGTGGCATTGAGATGTTGAGAAGCATGTTCGAGCATGGCGATGGTTTCCCGATCATGTTCGATGAGCTTCTTGTGGATTTTACGGGTTATTCGACGTATACCATCGTGCTTTGGTCGAGTTTCTCCAGCAATGGCAAATTGTGCATCCTCTGCAAACGAGGTGAGATTGTGCAGAATCGATTGGATTCTGTTCATGCCGTATTTCTCACCGTTGGTATAAGCTCGAATCATCCATCGCTCAGCTTGCCGATGCACTTGATGGATGCGTCGTCGTACGTCTTCTCGGACAGCACGATCGGTTCGACGAACTCGAGTCTGTTCGTAACCCTCATAGGCAGAAATTAACACCTTCATTCCGTTTACTGCTGCAGGAATGGCGATGGTTGCTGGTTCCATATAGGAGAATATCTCCTTGGTCCGTCTTAATGCTATTGGGACTATTTCTTGAAACCGCGCTTCTTGAAACTGCTTCGTTGACCACCTTGCGATCGTTGTCCTGATTTGCGTTGTGAACGTGCTCGTCGGTCACCTGTTCGTGGCCCTGCGGCTTGTTGTTCCTTTTCTGCAGCCTTGCGATCCTTCTGCATTTGACGCCATTGGCCGCCTATCAATTGGAGAACTTCTTCCTTGGAATTGGCACCAATGGATTGCTTAGCGCCTGAACTGCTGACCCACAGTCGGCCTTCTTTGCCGTAGGGTCGCTGAGGATGCGATGTACCTTCCTCACGCTTGATTTTCTTGAGGCCGACTTTACGAGCTGCAAGATACAAGCCCTCGAGGTCGGGCTTGAGAACGGATGAATCTCGAGGAACGCGACGTCCTCCACGTCGAGACGTCTTCGCATCGAAGTAACCAGGCCAAACACAGATACGGTCTGGATTGTGTTCCATCGTCTCGCCTCAGATTTGCCTCAAGGTCGAGAGGTATCAACCCAACGATGGTGAGGTTCACTCAAGGAGAACGCCGTTGATGACGCCGTCCTTGCCAGGTCGTGACGTGATCTTGACGTTTCCTTCACTGGTTTCGATTACTGCACCCTTGACGAGGATGTTTCGTCGGACGTAGTTAGGATCGGATTCGTTCTGAATCACGTTGATGATGTCAGCGTTGACGGTCTTACCTGTCTTTGGATTGTTGACCGAGACCTTGTTGGCAGCCATGACACGAACCATGGTGTTGCCGCCAGCCTTGCGGTAGATCTTGCGTCGAGCCTCACCGACGAGAGCGAATTGCTTCTCAGTTGAGATTTCAGTCGAGCGCTTACCTCGTGCTTGTACACGTCGTCCGCCGCTTGGTTTTTTCTTGGAAATTCCATGCCATTGTGCCATGTGTCTCTCTCCTTGCATCGCCACCGACTTGCAGGGCGTATATCAAGGCAACCCCTAGGAGCAACGACCCGAATAGGTGGAAAGAAGTTCACCATCGTGCGCAATAAGACGTGCTTCAATCACATCACCTGGCTTCAGTTGAGCAACGCCTTGGGGCGTTCCAGTGTAGAGCAAATCGCCGTTGGAAACGGGTGCCCACGCCATCAAGGAGGCAACTTGGTCAGCGGGCGTGATGCTCATCTCAGAGAGCGATGCTTCTTGCCAGCGCTCGCCGTTCACATCGCATTCGATACGAAGTGCCGTGGCTTCGTTGGTCAATGCTTCGAGTCCGTGTCGCCAAGGATAGAAAGTGCCGAGGACGGCAGCTTGTCGAAACGTCTTGCCTTTGGCCCAAGGTAAGCCATCGGCTCGTAAGAGCGATTGTGCTGCTCGGTCGGTCAGATCGAGGCCAA
>CALDQY010000309.1 GCA_937911445.1 uncultured Rhodobiaceae bacterium
GTTCGACCGATCTACGACGTATCCCCGATGCTCCCTGACGGCCTGAAGATGAACTGGCGGAACGGAACCATCTCGGGTACGCCAACCCAATCGCTCGATAACACGACCTTCACCGTGACGGTCACGGCGCTGGGCGTCACCACCACGGGCACCTTCAGCCTCTTCATCACCGGCGAGCCGGGCATCATCGCCTACAGCGACATCATGGCGAGCAACCGGACCGCCATCACCCTGGCTACGGCTTCGCTTACCAACAACAACACCAGCGGAATAGCCACCTCGTGGGCCATCAGTCCAACCTTACCCAGCGGCCTTTCCTTCGGGACCACCAACGGCAGCATTTGGGGCACGCCGGCGGTCGAACAAGTGACGACAACCTACACCGTGTGGGCCAACAACACGGCTGGCTCATCCTCGACCACGGTGAACATCACCGTGGGTCCAGCAACACCCGGCCCGTTCAAGTACGTCCCCGAGAATACCGTTCGGACGAACAACACCGAGGTTTACCTTGCGCCGCAATTCTTCGACCAAATCACAGGCAACGGCTCGACGTGGCAAGCCGCTGACATCCGAAGTGGACCAGGTACCAGCGATCCCGGGAAGCGGATGAGCATTCTCGTTGGTGACACCATGTATTTCGACGCCTATGAATCAGCCACAGGAATCGAATTGTACGCATATGACACCTCGAATCACTCCTTTTGGCGAGTGACGGACATCCATGCTGGTTCAGGCAGCAGCTACCCGGGAGACTATTCGAGCATCCTCTTGGGTGATACCCTCTATTTCTCTGCCGTCGATGGAAGCACCGGTCATGAACTGTGGGCGCACAACACCTCGAACGGAACGACATGGCAGGTGGCCAACATTCGCTCGGGCTCAAGCAACAGCAATCCAGGAAGCAACATGATGCACGTCGTTGACGGTGTGCTGTATTTCAACGCTCATGACGGCAACAAAGGGATGGAGTTGTGGAAGCACGACCCATCGACCGGAACGACCTCCCGCGTCTACGACATTAACGCTGGTTCGACCGGGAGTTCCACTGGAAAGTGGATGAACATGGTCGTTGGTGATGTGCTCTACTTCAGCGCCAACGACGGAAGCACCGGCGCTGAACTCTGGGCGTACAACACGTCCAACAGCAGCAATCCATGGCGCGTGGCCGACATCCACAGCGGGACCTCGGGAAGCGAGCCGGGCATGCACATGAGCGTGCTGGTTGGCGATACCATCTACTTTGACGCTGCTGCATTAGGCGGTACAGAACTGTGGGCGCACAACATCTCCAACCATTCCACGTGGCGCGTGGTGGACATTTACACCGGTTCAATTGGCAGTGACCCAGGCGACAGGATGGCGCTACTCGTCGGCGACACGATCTATTTTGATGCCAACGATGGAAGCACGGGCGATGAATTGTGGGCGCACAATACTTCCAACCACTCCACCTGGCAAGTGGCCAACATCTACGGCGGTTCAACCGGCAGTTACCCGGGAGGAAATTTGCAACTCATCGTCGCCGACACCATTTATTTCGACGCTGACGGGGGGAGTACGGGTAGAGAACTTTGGGCTCACAATACCTCCAACCACTCCACCTGGCTCGTTGTTGATATCAAGAGCGGTGGAAGTCACTCCACTCCTGGAGGATTTATGCAAGTCCTTGTTGGGGATACCATTTACTTCGACGCTGGTGATACGTATGGCAGAGAACTGTGGGCGCACGATACCTCCAACCGTTCGACGTGGCGGGTGGCTGATATTTACAGCGGTTCAACCGGTAGTAGCCCTGGATCTTGGATGGAAGTCTTTGTTGGCGATACGCTGTACTTCTCTGCTGATGACGGGATCGACGGTATCGAGTTGTGGGCGCATCGGCCGTCAACCATTGATTTCAACACGAACACGGGTGGCGCCGTCACCTCGTGGGCCATCAGTGCCGGTCTGCCGAGTGGGGTCTCGTTTGGCAACAACAACGGTACGATCTACGGCACACCGACCGAATTGTGGACGAAAACCTCCTACACGGTCTGGGCCAACAACAGCGGGGGCTCAAGCGTGGCCTACCTCAACATCACCGTCGTTGACCACGTGCCGAGCGTCGCTTACGGTCTGAGCGATCTCAACATGACCAACAACACCGCGAGCAGCGACCTTCCGCTGTCCCCAACCATCACGGGCGTTGGTGAAATCACCTCGTGGGCTCTAAACGCCAGCCTGCCGGCTGGCCTTTCGCTCGGCGCCAACAACGGTACGCTCTACGGGATACCAACTGAGCTTTGGCCAAGAACATCGTACACGGTTTGGGCCAACAACAGTGGTGGCTCAACCGTCGCTTATCTCAACATCACCGTCATCGACCAAGTGCCGACGCTATCGTACTCACCGAGCACGCTCGTGTTGACCAAGAACAATCAGAGCAGTGACCTGCCGCTTAGTGCAACGCTGACCGGTTCGGGGGACATCACTTCATGGGTCATCAACGCGACCCTGCCGGCTGGCCTCAATTTCGGAACGAGCAACGGAACGATTTGGGGCATTCCAACCGTTTCACAGGCAGCGGCAACGACCTACACGATTTGGGCCAACAACTCGGGCGGTTCGACCTCGGCCACCATCACGATCACCATCAACGATGAGCCTCCCGGTCCGTTCGAATACATCCCAGAGAACAACACGTGGACCAACAATTCCTACGTCAACATCGGACCGTCGTTCATCAACATTACAACCGGAAACAACTCAAATTGGCTTGGATCACAAGTGAGATTCGGTGTTATCAACATCGGACTGTACGTGGAATTTGTCGTTGATGACGTGATCTATTTTGATGAATCTTATGGTGGCGGTCATCTCTACGCTTACAACACTTCAAACAACACTGCTTGGCGAGTCTTCGAGACCGTGGAAAGTCAGACGGTATACGATGTTGGAGAAGCGATGAGTATGATTGCTGGCGATATCATTTATTTCAGTGGTGATATTTGGAGTGGCGGGTCTGAAAAGACGCATTTGTATGCACACAACACTTCGAATGGAACAACCTGGAGAGTACCAAACACCAGTACTTACCACCAAGGTGTGAACCTTGGTACAGAGGGTGTTGTCCTGGATGACAACATATATTTTGCAGCAAACACCGGTGGTGGCAATCTACAGGTTTGGGGTTACAACAGCGTGAATAACACTGCTTGGCAGGCGACCTCTACTTCCCACGGATTTGGTTGCTGCTCGAATCTCCAAATTGTTGGAGATACCATCTATTACACAGCCAATCGCGAACTGTGGGCATACAACACTTCCAACCAATCCGACTGGGAAGTGGCCGAAATTAACCCTCATCATCAGTTCACCAGTGACCCGGGTAGGTTCATGTCGTTGCTTGTTGGCGATACGATGTATTTCGATGCAGATGATGGTAGCACTGGAAGAGAACTGTGGGCATACAACACTTCGAACGAAACATATTGGAGAGTTGTCGACATAAGCAACGGCCCTGGTGCAAGCAATCCAGGTTCGACAGCAAACATTCTTGTCGGCGATACAATCTATTTCAACGCCTATGATTCAAACACAGGGTACACGGAAATGTGGGCACACACCACCTCAAATGCAACGACATGGAGGTCGACAGACCTCAACTCCCAAACGGGTTATGGAAACCCAGGCATTGGAGTGGGCTTGATTGGCGACCCTGTGGTAATTGGCGACACAATATTCTTTGATGCGATTGCGCGTGATCCATCTTCAGCCTACAAGAAAGAACTGTGGGCGCACGACACCTCAAACCACTCCACTTGGCAAGTTTCAAACCTTTCTGGTGCTTCATCGTCCAATCAAATTGGAAGTTATGTCTTCTTGGGACTCGGAGATACTCTCTACTTCTCGAACACCCATAGTTCAAATTTCTGGCTGTGGGCATACGACACAACCAACCAATCCGTTTGGAACACAAGCATACGGCCCGGTGATTCACTGTCTGTGGTTGTCGGCAACACCATCTATCTCGAGGGCAGTGTACCACTCTCCAATACCTTCGGGTTGATTGCTCATCAGCCTGAATCGGTCAACTATCAGACGAACACGGGCGGTAATGTGATCACGTGGGCCATCAACGCCAGTCTGCCGAGCGGTCTAACCTTCAGCACGACCAACGGCAGCATCTACGGAACACCGACGGAATTGTGGCCACAAACCACCTACACGGTCTGGGCCAACAACAGCGGTGGCTCAAGCGTGGCCTACCTCAACATCACGGTGGTTGATGAGTTGCCGACACTCTCCTATTCA
>CALDQY010000310.1 GCA_937911445.1 uncultured Rhodobiaceae bacterium
ACAAGTACGTCTTGGACCTTCTTCCTCGAAGTCTTGGAAGACTTGGATGGAGACGGAATGCCAGACGTCTTGCCTGGTGATTACAACGCAACCAACGACCCAATCCGAACACCTGGTCTCGAAGAAGACTTGGACGATGACGGTGATGGCTACAACGATACAGCTGAAACCGACACGGGTCTCTATCTTGACGGCAACAACACGGGTACGGACCCACGCGACCCAGATACCGACGATGACGGTATTTGTGACGGTCCAGGAACGGTTGCAGGCGTTTGTACTGCAGGTCCTGACTTGACACCGTTCGGTCCACCTGCTACGGTCGTTGCTGTGAACAACACGATGATACCAAGCGTACCTCCGTATTATGCGGGCAGTGGCTTGACCTACGAGTACACGCCAGACTTGCCTGCTGGATTGACCATTGATCCAAACAACGGTTTCCTGATGGGCGTTCCAACTGAAACGATTGATAATACGACCATTACGGTCTATGCGAATGATACGAACGGAAACACGTATTCGTGGGACTTCACGATTGAAGTGCTTGAAGACAGCGATGGTGACGGTTTACCGGACTCGCTCCCATCCGACTACGATGGTGACAACGATTCCATCCGCGCACCACCTGGTCTGACTGAAGACTTGGACGATGACAACGATGGTATGAGTGACGAGGATGAGATCCTCAACGGTACTGAACCATTGAATCCTGATACCGATGGTGACGGCTTCTGTGACGGCATCAACGCTGTTGCTGGCGTTTGTTTCGCTGGACCAGATCCATATCCAAACGATGCGAATTTGCCATTGGACACCGATGGTGATGGACTACCAGACGATGATTCTGGCTGGACTGGACCACCGTACGCTGACGATGACGATGACAACGATGGATTCCCTGATGCTTCAGAAGATGCATGTGGTTCGGATTCACTCGATGCCAACAGCATCCCTGCTGACATGGACGGCGACACCATCTGCGATGGTGACGACGATGACATGGACGGCGACGGAATTGAGAATGTGAACGAAACAGGCGATACGACCGTACCACCTGGTTCATCACCAATCAATCCTGACACGGACGGTGACGGTATCTGTGATGGTCCTGAATCACCAGTGACCAGCAACTGTACGGCTGGACCGGACATGTTCCCACTCGACCCATCTGCATGGGAAGACACCGATGGTGACGGTTATCCAAACGAATTGTTCCCGCCTTCGAACAGCACACCACCACTCGAAGAGGATCTCGACGATGACAACGATGGATGGAGCGACATTGACGAAGTCAACTGTGGTTCTGACCCTGTCAATGCAAGCGATATGCCTGTTGATGAGAACGGTGATGGAATCTGTGACGTCCTCGATCTCGATTGGGACGATGACGGTATTCCAAATGTCAACGAAACCGATACGGGTGTCTATGTTGATGAAAGCGATACGGGAACCGACCCATGGAATCCTGATACCGATGGTGATGGCTTCTGTGACGGACCGTTTGCAGTCATGAACGGTACAGAGATGATCTGTGCTGCAGGACCTGATCCATTCCCACACGACCCGAACATGCCAATGGATACCGATGGTGATGGTATGCCAAACGATTTGCCTGAGGATTACATCGGTAACTTGGTTGCAGATACGGACGATGACAACGATGGATACAGCGATGTGTCTGAATTGAATTGTGACTCCAACCCACTCGATGCAACATCAACACCGACCAACGACTTGGACGGTGACGGGCTCTGTGATGCAGAAGACCCTGATGTTGACGGTGATGGTCTGTCGAACGAGACGGAACTTGCTGAAGGCTCACTCACATCTTATATGAACGCCGATACCGATGGTGATGGCGTCTGTGATGGACCGTCTGCACCTGCTCTACCTGCAGGCATCTGCGTTGCAGGACCGGATGCCTTCCCAGACGATGCAGCCGCATGGTTGGATACCGATGGTGATGGTGATCCTGACGAACTTGTTGATGGCATCACGACCGACTTGGTTCTCGATACCGACGATGACAACGATGGCTGGTTGGATGAAGGTGAACTTGCTTGTGGAACCGATCCAAAGGATGTCATGAGCACACCGTTCGATGGTGATGACGATGGCATCTGTGACGTCTTGGACACACAAACGCTTGGTTACACCATCAACGGTGTTGAAGCTGAAATGTTCGAAGCCTACGTCAACCAATCCGACTTCATCCTCATACCAAACTTGACCGGTATGGAGCCTGGCCTTTGGACGATTGAACCTGCATTGCCTGCGGGTCTTTCCTTCAGCGGAACGGCACGAAGTGGTGAAACGGGTATCATCTCAGGTATTCCAACCGAAGCATCACCGATGCAGAACTACACCGTAACCGCCGACAACGGCCGTGTGAACAAGAGTTTCACCTTCGGTTTGGGTGTTCTCAACGACTTTGATGGTGACAGGGTGCCGGATGAGCCATCGCTCACAGGTCTTGAAGAGGACTTGGACGATGACAATGACGGTCATTCGGACATTATTGAACTCAAATGTGGTACGGATCCAGTGAATCAAACCAGCATCCCTGATGTTGATGAAGAAGGCAACTGTATCGAAGGTAGGTATGCTGAAGATGACAGCGATGATGGCAATGGATTCTTGATGTGTCTCATGCCGCTCTGTTTGATTCTGCTGTTGGCATTGCTGTTGTTCGCACTCCTGTTCCGTGACAAGGTCATTTTGATGGGGCCAGAGCCAGAGAACACAACCTCTGACCCAGCGTTCCTTTCAGGTGAAGGTACCAAGGCCGATCCGTTTGTCCTCAAGCCTGTCAAGGCTTTGAAGGCAGGAAGTACGGTCGAAGCCAAGGAAACCATCAGCATTGTCAACATGTCGCCAGAGATTCGAGTCAACTTGCTCGACTTGGCTGAATCGACCAACGATAAGCGATTCCGCATGTACGAGGTCGATGGAACCAGCGAAGAGCCAGGCTTCAATCTCGACGCCGATGACGAAGGACGTCTCCGACTCCGCTTCGTCTTCGATGACAGCGATGATCCAACCTATCCAGGTGGCACCTACGAAGGACTGCTCAAACTCGGAAAGGCATCGGTCTACCTGTCGTGGACGGTTGACGTCAAAGAAGACAAGCGCATGATGAACAAGATCCGCAAGGAGCAAGAAGCTGCTGAAAAGGCCGAAAAGGAAGCCAAGGAAGCCGAAGAAAAGGCCAAGGCGGAAGCCGAAGCCAAGGAAGCGGAAGAGAAAGCCAAGGCTGAAGCTGAGGCGAAGGCTGCTGAAGAAAAGGCTGCTAAGGAAGCAGAAAAGAAGGCAAAGGCCGAAGAAAAGGCCGCTGCCGCTGCTCTTGCCAAGAAGGAAAAGGAAGAAGCCGCTGCCAAGAAGAAGGAAGAGGCTGCTGCCAAGAAGGCCAAGGCTGCTGAAGAAAAGGCTGCCAAGGAAGCAGAAGAAGCTGAAGCGAAAGCAAAGGCTGAGGCTGAAGCCAAGGCTGCTGAAGAAAAGGCTGCCAAGGAAGCCGAAAAGAAAGCAAAGGCTGAGGAAAAGGCTGCTGCTGCTGCCGCTGCTAAGAAGGCCAAGGAAGAGGAAGAAGTCAAGAAGAAGGCTGAAGCCGAAGCCAAGGCTGCTAAGGAAGCTGAAGAAAAGGCAAAGGCTGAGGCTGCTGCCAAGAAGAAGGCTGAGAAGAAACCTGCTACTACGAAGGAAGCCAAGAAGCAAGAGGAACTTCAACGTGTCAAGCAACGTGCCAAGACCATTGATTTCAAGGTCATTGGAGAGGCTGAATCTTCTGAATTGAAGAGCGAAGTCAAGAAGGGTGCAACCACACTCGAAGTCGCCAATGCGAAGGACTTTGCAGAAAGCGGCTCGGCTGAGATCAACGATGCCAAGGGCAGTAACATCATCGCATGGACCGGTAAGGATGGAAACACTCTGACCGGTGTCAGTGGCGTGACACGTGTCTTCGCTGCAAAGGCTGTTCTGATGGTTAAGGATGACTTGCAAGTCATCAAGGGCATCGGACCGTTCATTGAAGAGAAGTTGAATGCACTCGGCATTACCACGTATCGACAATTGGCCAACATGACGGCGAAACTCGAGACGCAAGTCAACGAAGCCATCGAGTTCTTCCCTGGCCGTGTCAAGCGAGACCAATGGGTTGCTCAAGCCAAGATTCTGCTTGGTATGGATGCAAAACTCGACGAGAAGGCCTTGAAACAAGCCGAAGAGCTTGAGCGTGTTGCACAGAAGGCGGAAGGCATTGACTTCGGTGTTCTTGGTGTTGCAAGTGCTTCTGAAGCCGACGATTTGCAGAAGATCAAGGGCATTGGACCGTTCATTGCTGAGAAGTTGAATGCGCTTGGTATCTACAAGTTCAGTCAATTGGCCAACATGACCTCTGAAATTGAAGAGGAAGTCAACGTTGCTATCGAGTTCTTCCCTGGTCGCGTCAAGCGTGATGAATGGGCCAAGCAAGCCAAGGAGTTTGCAAAGGACTGAAATATGAACATTTGACCCAAAAATCAGTTGATGATGTATGCTTGAGTCGGCCTTTACGCTCCCCTCTTTGGTAGAAGAGGAGCGAAAGCAACTGCTCTCGCAGCGGAAAAAGGCTTACTCACTCATCTTTTTGATGATCATGTTGGCGCAAACGTCCTACATTGGGGCCCTTGAAGGCTGGAAGTACCTCGACCAAACCAATGCTTCGAACATCGGTCCTGGCTGTGATTTGATTGCTCGAGCGTCTGGAACGCCGATTCACGTTGATCCAGACATTGGTTCGAATGATTGGAATGGAACGTGGTCGTGTCCTCTTGCTACGTTGCAGGAGGCGATCAATGTTTCAAGTGCCAACGATGAGATTATCCTTGCTTCGGGTCTTTATCACGAGAATGTGTCCATTTCAAACAAGGACAATCTGTTGATTCGAGCGGCAGATGGAGCTACAGTCGTCTTTGACGGAACACGAAGCATTGCAAATGACATGAATGCTACTTGGTCAACAGCTGATTCCAATGGCATCCAAGAGGTTACACTTCCACAGGATGGGTGGCAATTGTTCCTAGCATACGACGAGCAGGTTCCTGCTCGTTGGCCAAACGCTGGATTCGATGATGAGACTGTGTTTAACCGATCGTACTGGGCAGAAGGTATCCTAACAGGCTCGAACAACGCCTACACCAAAGGCTGGCTAACCGATGCAGGGCCCGAAGCAGGGGTTCACACTGGATTAAATGAAACCGTGAACGCATCGGGTCTCGATCCTGTCGGAGCAATTGCAATCATGAATTTGGGTTCGTTCCGAAGCAACAGTCGAATCATTACTGATTGGAATCCAAACAATGGAACGTTTGCCTACGATGGTGATGGTGTTGGTTGGAAAACCAAGCATCATGCCTACTTCTTGGAAGGCAAGCGAGAACTCATCGATGTTGATGGTGAGTGGTGGTACAACAACACCAACAACCGATTGCATTACAAGACCCCATCCGGTCAAGACGCCAACGATTTGGACCTTCGAGTGAAAGTTCAGCCGTTTGCGATTAGCGTTGATGGCTCGGATGGTGTAACGATTCAGGGCATCGATTTCTTTGGAACAACTGTGAATTTCAACAACTGTGATGGTTGTTCGTTTACCAATGCAACCCTCGAATATCCAAGCACATCCAAGCGTGGACTGGGCATTGCTGGTGAATCCGAAGACGACCGCTGGATGACTCGCTTTTATCGATCAACTAACTCCTTTGTTGACAACATCTCCATTACCAACACCGACGGTGGAGCGATTGAATTCCACGGTTCAGGCGGCCAATCTCACAACAATACGATCAACAACTCCTACTTCCATGCCATCGATTGGTCAGCAGCAGACCAGAAGGGATTGATGACCACGATTTACGAAGGTGGGCGTGACATGTATTTCACAAACAACAGCGTTCACCTCACCGGTGCATCCTCTGTTCTTTCCATCGGTGATGCGCCCAAGGTCTTCTACAACGAAGTGTGGGA
>CALDQY010000311.1 GCA_937911445.1 uncultured Rhodobiaceae bacterium
AGGTGGTCGTTTGGCCAAGCATCGACGCATACGACCAGTGTCCGAGACTGTGTTGTTGGAAGGACGAAATGTTTGGACGGTCAATGCCAATCCCGGCGTAGCAGTTCGAGGCGAATCGTTGCGAAAGTTCCGTGGTGTTGAGCACAGGCGGTGGGATCCAAACCGTTCCAAACTTGGGGCAGGACTTCTTCGAACGAGGAATGATCCATCTTTGCTGCTACCAGATGCCGGCTCGACCATTCTGTATCTCGGTGCAGGACACGGAACGACAATCTCTCATCTGCACGACCACCTATGTGGAGCAAAGAATCGGTTTGGTGGACGACTCGTGGCCGTTGACCTTGCTCCACGTTGTCTTCGAGATTTAACCTACCTTGCCGAACATCGACCAGGATTGGTACCGGTCTTGGGCGATGCAAGGAAGTTCGATGCGTGGGGCGTCTTGATTCCATCTCGTGTCGATTGGTTGTTTCAAGATGTTGCACAAGCAGGTCAAGTTGATATTTTTCTCTCAGCAGTTCGTCGGTTCCTAAGTCAGGACGGAATTGGTCTGTTGTCGCTTAAAGCAGCGAGTGAACGTCACAATGACGGTGGAGACGAGGACATCTTCGCTGCAGCCATCGCTCAGCTCTCAAGCGAAGTGGAACTTCTTGAACACATCAATTTGACAGGATTTGAAGACCAGCACGCACTCTTCGTTGTTCGAAGGAGGTGACCGACTGCCAGAGCTTCCTGAAGTTGAAACCGTGCGAAGAGGCTTAGAACAAGCCATGCTTGGGAGAAGGATTATCCAAGTCATCCTTCGACGAGAGAATCTTCGATTTCCTTTTCCTGATGAATTCGCATCACGTGTCACTGGTCGAAGAGTCGATTCCATCCGACGTCGAGCGAAGTATCTCCTTCTGGATCTCGATGACGGACGAGTCATTCTCTCACACCTCGGAATGTCGGGTCGATACACGCTCTTCGATTCAGAGAAGGTGAAGCACTTTGAAGCAACCAAGAACGAAGCGTCGAGATTTGGTTCGGCCACTGGATTCGAAGGCCGTCACGACCATGTTGAGTTCCGTTTCGATGATGGAAGCGTTGCGGTGTATACTGATCCTCGACGATTTGGAATCATGGATTTGATCGAAGTTGGTGAGGAACAAATCCATCCTCTGCTTGAATCATTGGGACCTGAGCCTTTTGGTGATTGGAGTGCGAAGCAACTTGCCAAAAAATTGCAGAACAAGACAACGAGTATCAAAATAGCCTTGCTTGATCAACGAGTTGTTGTTGGTGTTGGTAATATCTACGCATGTGAAGCATTGCATCGGAGTGGAATCCATCCTCAACGACAAAGCAAGACCTTGGTTCGTAAAGACGGAAAGCCAACCAAAAAGTTGCAATACTTGCATGAAAATGTCGTTCAAGTTCTTGAGCAAGCGGTTGAAGTTGGCGGTAGCTCATTGAACGATTTTGCAGATGTGAATGGAACACTTGGCTATTTTGGACATCACTTTCAAGCCTACGATCGAGAAGATCAACCATGTTTGCAAGCGAATTGTGGTGGCACGATTGAACGAATCACACAGTCTGGCCGGTCAACCTTCCTTTGTCCAAGATGTCAACGCTAACTTGCGATGACTCCGAGCATCACAGTTGCCGCAAAGCCCCAAAGAACGGTAGCAGTCAATCGATTTACAATCGAACCATTTGCACGCAACCAGTCGAGCAAGGGCGTTCCCGTCAAGAAAACAGCAACTAAGACATACCAAGCCATATCGATGGCCATGCCGATGAACCCAATGACAAGTTTCGTTTCAAGACTCATTCCTGATTCGAGAACTTGGGCAAGTACTGCAACAAGAAATAATGCAATTTTTGGATTGAAGAAGGCAATCGAGAATCCTTCGAGAAATCCCCTCGCTTCGCCTTCCAATTCCTCGTAGCTTTCATCGCTACTGTGTGCCCACATCAACCAGCCGTAGTAAATGAGAAGGGCAATGCCAATCCATTGCAGCCCAAGGAAGACCCCTGGTGCTTCCTCAAGCAGGACAATCAAGCCGAATATGGCAACACCTGCATAGAGACCAAAGCCAATACCGTGGCCAACAGCGCAGAGAACACCGCGACGACGGCCTCCAACGATGGTGTTACGAATGACCATCAAGAGACTTGGTCCTGGTGAAATGGCACCGAGAAAGAACACTGTGCTTGCAGCGAGAATGGCTTCCCAAGCAAGGTCCATGGCCACTGGGCGGAATCACACTTCTTGAGTGCTTTCATAGTAAGAAGAAGGTGTAGCCACCTTTCCAAGGATCGAGTTCTGCATTGGCCTTCGCTGTTGCTTCTTTGTAGATTGTTGTGTACTTTCGACTGTGGACTGTTTTGAGGACAGCACGAAGGAAAGCCTCGTTTGACTGAGCGTGTTGCTCCTTGTTCGCCATGAACTGAAAACTGCATGAAAGGTTATGAATGTTTCTTTTACCCGTCCAAACAATCGATATTTTTACCGGATTATGGAAATCATCCTCGTATTCGTTTCGGTTTATGTGATGTATGCATGTTCATGCTGGTCATCGTCGAATCCTTTCGATAGATTCTGAATCCTGTTGGGCCAGGGAGACGTAAGTGCTGTTCTGAAGGATCAGTGCCTGGTCCATGCCATACTCTGTTGCTGGACTCCTTGACTTCACTCGATGCAAACATCACGTGACGTGGCATGGATTCAAAATCATAGTCATCCAAATCCTCCTGAAGAACGACCCCAGCCATCTTGAGTTTACGTTTCGCTCGAAGGGCAGACACAGCTTCTTTTCGATGCGAAGATCTGAGGATATCGAGTCCAAAGTGAGTGCCAATTTTCGCCTCTCTGCAATCCGGGACATCGAACCATCGTTCTGAGCGAAGTGTTGCTTGCTTGACAACTTGGAAGGTTTTGATATCGATGGCAGCAAGTCCGGGTGAGACGTGGTTGTACGCTCCTATATCCATTGCAATCCAAGCGGGACGTCCATCGTTTAGTCGTATGTCACTTTGGGCCACAGACCCTGGACTTGGTCCTACCTTGGTGGTTGTTGAATGTCCGAAGACCACAGTACGATTTGGATCAACAGCATATTCGTGTGCATAGAATCGTTTTCGAATCCAAAGCAATTCTTTGTCTCCTTGCAAATCCAATGGCATTCTTGGATCGTAACCTGCGTGAACAAGTCGTACGTCATCCAGGACAATGTGGTTTGGAAGGTTGTCCATCCACATCAAGTCATTTGCAAATTGTTTCTTTGCTTCGTACAAATCCCCACTCGCTCGAACGATGTAGGACCCCCATGTTGAGCGACCACCACGCTCAAGCCATGGTTGCCATAACTCGACGTGACCATCTTCTTGAAGCGACGTGATCGCCATCAACTCATGGTTTCCTTTCAGGCAAATGATTTGAGGATGGGAACGAATGTAATCAACCAATCCTGCAGAATCTGGGCCCCGATCAATCATGTCACCGAGACAAACAACACGGTCTTCCGCATCGAGTTTCAAGCGATGAATCAGTGCACGAAAGGTACCGAGATGGCCGTGGATGTCTCCAATCGCCCAAACCCTTCTTCCGTCATCTAACCGGCCTTGAAGATCAGCTTCGATGTGTGCATCTCGGAAGGATGGTCCCAGTGGAAGGTCCAACTTACAACTCATGGAATTTCACCAGAGAGGATGTTCCTCTTCGGTCACTACTGAGCCATGAGGATATATTGTCTTCGCTTCATTTGAGGGTAAAAAGTGTCGATTTTCTGACCTTTTCCGAAATTTCAAATGACATTCTTTCCACGTACCGGAAAGTGAACTGTTCAAAAAAATATCAAAACTATTGAGTTGGAGTTCAATTGCTCACATATTTCTTCTGTACTGCCCACCAACTCGGAACAATGCATCTGTGATTTGTCCAAGGCTTGCAACCTTGACCGTCTCCATGAGTTCCTCGAAGACGTTTCCACCTGTTCGTGCAACTTCTTGCAGTTGAGCGAGAGCAGATGTTGTCGCATCGCTCTCCTTTGTTTGACGATCTTCGGTTCGCTCAAGACAGGCTTGCTTTTCCTCAGGCGTTGCTCGAGCCAATTCCATTTCGAAATCATCCGCACTTGATTCATCGAAGACTTGTGCGTTTGGATTCTGGAAGGTGTTGACACCGATGATTGGAAGCGTTCCATCGTGCTTGAGATGCTCGTAATACATCGATTCGTCCTGAATCTTTCCACGCTGGTACATGGTCTCCATTGCACCAAGAACACCTCCACGTCGAGAGATGGCTTCGAATTCTTCGAGAACAGCTGCCTCAACGAGGTCCGTGAGTTCATCGACAATGAAGGCACCTTGGAGTGGATTCTCCGTTTTTGTCCAACCGGATTCCTTGTTGACGATGAGTTGGATGGCTAGAGCACGACGTACGGATTCTTCGGTTGGTGTTGTGATCGCTTCGTCGTAAGCGTTGGTGTGCAACGAATTAGCATTGTCCTGTATGGCTAAGAGCGCTTGCAATGTTGTTCGAATATCGTTGAAGTCGATTTCCTGAGCGTGGAGTGAACGACCTGATGTTTGGATGTGGTACTTCAGTTTCTGAGAGCGCTCATTCGCTCCGTACAAGTCTCGCATGGCAACAGCCCAGATACGTCGAGCAACTCTGCCGATCACGGTATACTCCGGATCCAATCCATTGCTGAAGAAGAAGGAGAGGTTTGGTGCAAACTTGTCGATGTCCATTCCACGGCTTCGATAGTATTCGACGTAGGTGAAACCGTTCGCGAGTGTAAGTGCCAGTTGAGTGATTGGATTTGCTCCTGCTTCTGCAATGTGATAGCCACTGATTGAAACGGAGTAGTGATTACGCACATTGTGGTCGATGTAGTATTGCTGAACATCACCCATGAGTTTGAGCGCAAACGGTGTCGAGAAGATGCATGTGTTCTGGGCTTGGTCTTCCTTGAGGATGTCTGCTTGAACGGTTCCACGGACGGTTGAGAGTGTTCGTGCTTTGATTTCAGCGTAGGTTTCCGCATCGACCAGTTCATCCCCACGTCGCCCTACTGTTCCAAGACCGAATCCATTGTGTCCTTCTGGAAGTTTTCCACGATAGGCAACATCGAGTGGTTCGATGGCTTTGCCTTGCTCTATGAGGTGCCTCTCGACTTGTTGGTCGATGGCTGCATTGAGGAAGAATGCAAGAAGAATCGGTGCTGGGCCGTTGATGGTCATCGATACCGATGTGTTAGAATCGCAGAGATCGAATCCCGAATAGAGGCGCTTTGCATCATCGCAAGTGGCGATGCTAACACCCGAGTTTCCGACCTTGCCCCAAATGTCTGGGCGTAGTGCAGGGTCACGACCGTAGAGCGTAACAGAGTCGAATGCTGTGGATAATCGAACGTAATCTTGTCCTTGACTGAGATAGTGGAATCGTCTATTGGTTCGCTCAGGTTCCCCTTCACCGGCAAACATTCGTGCACTCAACTCGTCGGTTCGCTTGAATGGGAACACACCTGCTGTGTACGGGAAATGACCAGGAGCGTTTTCTTTGCTGAGCCACTCGAACAATTCACCATCATCAGCAAAGGTCGGTAAAGCAACACGGGAAATGTTGGAGTGGGCAAGTGATTCGGTCGTCGTTTGGACCGAGAACGGCTTGCCACGAACGTGGTAGGTATATTCTCCACTTCGATACTCATCAGCCAAGGTTCGATAGTTTGCAAGATCTTCACGAGCCGTTTCAATTTCTTCCAGAAGTTCTGAGATTTGCTCATCCACATCCTTTGCGATGGTTGGAACGTGCTCCTTCGCAGATTCAAGGTGTTGACAAAGACGGAGCTTCTGAGCAATGGCTGTGTTCTCTTCATGATAGGTACGAATCGTTGCAGCAATATCCGAAAGGTAGTGGACACGCTCAGGAGGGATGACCCCCTTGCGTTCACCAACAAGTTCCATCGGCGCTCGTGCATCAAAGTCAACCATGGCTGAGAGTTTCTGCCACAATGCATCGACACCAGGGTCTGCGAATTGACTCGCAATGGTGGCAACTACTGGAAGTTCCTCATCAGCAACATCGAACAGATTCCTGTTGCGACGGACCTGCTTTCGTATGGCTCGAAGTGCGTCTTCGCTTCCACGCTTCTCGTACTTGTTGAGAACTACCAGGTCTGCAACATCGAGCATCTCAATCTTTTCGAGTTGGGTATGAGCGCCAAATTCAGCGGTCATGACGTAGAGTGAATGGTCGGCAACTGAAGTGATAGCATCGCTTCCTTGACCGATTCCGCTGGTCTCACAGAAAATGAGATCGAAGCCAACCGCCTTTGCAACTTCGATGGCTCGATCGAGGTTGGCACTAATTTCGGAACCACTTCCTCTGCTTGCCAGACTGCGCATGTAGAGGTCGTTGTTGGAAAGGGAATTCATTCGGATACGGTCACCGAGAAGTGCACCACCTGTTCGCTTCCGTGTTGGGTCAACACAGAGCAAGCAGACTTTCTTTCCTGGATTGTCTCGCTGAATGCGGAGCATCAGTTCATCGAGCAGGCTTGACTTCCCTGCTCCACCTGTGCCTGTAAATCCAATGACAGGAACATCGCTGGATGATGAACGGCAAGCTTCGAGCGTCTGCTTGAATGTCGCTTCATCGGCGGATTCGGAGAGTGTAAGCAGCAGTCCAACCTTGGCCATGTCTTCAGGCGTGACTGGGCCATCAAGGCTCTTCATTCGAGCATCTGATGTCAAGTCGACCTCTTGTGCGATACCCATCAAATGGTGTATCATGCCGAAGAGACCCATCGTTCGACCGTCATCAGGCGAGTAAATCTTGGAGATGCCTGCTTGGTGCAATTCACGAATTTCTGGAGGCGTGATGGTTCCACCTCCTCCGCCAAAGATACGAACGTGCTCGCAACCAGCTTCATCCAGCAGTTGTCGGATGTATGTGAAATACTCAACGTGACCGCCTTGGTATGAGGTTAATGCAACAGCATGTGCATCCTCTTGAATGGCGCAATCAACTACATCCTTTGCGGACCGATCGTGTCCCAAATGGATGACTTCAGCACCCGAGGATTGAATCAATCTTCGCATGACGTTGATGGCGGCATCATGGCCGTCAAACAGGGATGCTGCAGTGATGACACGCACCGGCCCTGTGCTTGTTTCAAACACCGGGTGCTCCTCAGCATCTTCGGCCATGAACATCCGAAGCAAATGGAGTTCATGAAATCAAGGGTGTATCTATACTTCAGAAACTTCATCATCAGCAAGTGGAGGTAGCCCCTGCTTTGCTCGAATGTAATCGGTATAATTGCCGTAATAGACCTTGATTTTGCCACCCTCAAGTTCCCAGATTCGGTTGACGACTTGATCGAGGAACCATCGATCGTGCGAAACGGTGATGAGCGATCCTTCGTAGCCAATGAGTGCCTCTTCAAGCGTTTCTTTGGATTCCATATCCAAGTGGTTGGTCGGCTCGTCCATCAGCAACAGGTTGTTGTCTTCGAGTAAGAGTTTGAGCAAGGCA
>CALDQY010000312.1 GCA_937911445.1 uncultured Rhodobiaceae bacterium
CCACCTCGACCTATGGAAGGCCAAAAAATGGTTGAAACACGGACGCAAATTCGTCAGATTGTTGATTCGGAACGATTCAACAACATTGTCTTCATTGCCATCCTTGCAAGCTCAATATCGATAGGCTTCGAGACATATGACTGGGGAGCAACGGGGAACCGTTTCTTACTCTATCTTGATTGGTTTTTCATGACCATTTTCGTGACTGAAATTTTATTTCGAATCTATGCAATGCGCTTTGATTTTTTCAAAGATCCGTGGTGTATTTTTGATTTCATTATCGTTGGAATAGCACTCTTCCCGTCGACAGGGGTGTTCCGCGTGTTTCGCGTGTTCCGTGTACTACGAGCATTCCGATTGGTCTCAAGAATTCCAGAATTGAAATTGGTTGCCGAATCGTTGATTTATTCAGTCCGAGGGCTGTCAGCGGTTGCAACATTGCTCATGGTCGTAATCTACGTCTTTGCAGTTCTATCTACTGCATTATTCCAGAATTCAGGCACAGAAGGCGCCATCTATTTTGGAACACTCGGCAAATCGCTCTATTCTTTGTTCCAGGTGATGACACTTGAATCATGGTCGAATGGCATTGTCCGACAGCTGATCGAAGAAGAAGGTTGGTGGGTTGGTTTCTATTTCGTCATCTTCATTTTCATGACGACGTTCACATTCCTCAACATGTTTGTTGCTATCTTTACGAACACGGTTGTTGCATTGGAAGCCGACTCTGAGGAAGGTATCAACAACGAAGTTCGCAAAATACAATCCCAACTCGATGTTCTGGTCGATGAAATCAAACAGTTGCGAGCAGGACTCGAAGAAGAGTGATTACCACTCGGAATCGAAAATGGCACTCTCATCTTTGAACGATTTGAACTCAAGATGATTTCCTGCAGAATCGACAATGAACATTGTTGCTTGTGATCCAGGTTGATCTTCATATCGAGTGTATGGGCCGATAACAAACTCAACACCATTTTTGTCGAGTTTGTCTTTGAGTTGGTGCCAATCATCCCATTCCATTACGAGACCAAAATGCATAGCAGGGACTTGCTTCCCATCGACTGAGTTGGTCGATAATTCAGGCATCGTTGGTACCAAATGTGCTACAATTTGATGTCCAAAGAATTTGAAAACACACGACTCTTCTTTCTCTCGACCAGTTGTACAACCGAGAACGTTGACGTAGAATTGTTTCGCTTTTTCCAAATCATCAACTGGAAAGGCGAGATGGAACGGCCGGAGTTTCTTTGGTGGCGAGTAATCGGTTCCACAACTGCGACACACGTCGTTTTCGTCCCAATCACACTGTCGAATGCAACCTGCCAACCCATCACTTCCATTTGACTGAGCAGCCAATGGAATCTGTGGACTGAACTTCTGGCGTCAATCCTGCAAGCAGTGCATCGATAGCATCCTTCAGTTCACTGGTTGTGACATTGGTTGGATCACGTGGATTGTCGTCCATGCGTCCATGGTAGGTGACAACGCCATCAGCATCGAGAAGGAAGAACTCAGGTGTTCGCTGTGCGCCCCAAGCGGTTGCAACTTCTTGTGTACCATCATGCAGGTATGCGTACGGCATACCCTTCTCGGCTCTCTTGACCATGTTTTCAAACGAATCGACCGGGTAATTATCAGGGTCGTTCGAGTTGATTCCCACAAATCCAATTCCGTTCACATTGCAATATTCTGCCATGTTGTTCATTCGATCAATGCTAGCGATAACATACGGACAGTGATTGCATTCGAAGACAACGACGCATCCATTTTTTTTCATTGATTGGGCAAGTGATCCATGCGCATCACCAATGTTTTGGTTTGCATTTCGAAGATGAAACTCAGGCGCTGTATCACCGATCTTTAGGGACATAATATCCCCTTGGCAAACTCATTGATATGTGTTCGCTTAAACTCACAAGGTTGCAAGGTGTTGTTCACAATCTTGGAGCCGTTGTCGTGCAAGTGGATGGTCGGGCTCGAGTGCGAGAACACCTCTCCATGCGGCTGAGGCCTGCTCGATATTCTTGCTTGCATGGTGAATTGCAGCTGCTTGCACGCGAGCATCGAGGTTGTTTCCATCTGCTCGAATGGCTGCTTCAAAGTCGCTGAGTGCAGCCTCATACTTGCCCCAAGAGAGATACAACATACCGCGTTGATGCCAAGCATCTGCATGGTCAGGCGCTAGGCGAAGCGCTTCATTAATCGGTCCTTCTGCACGCTCTGGGCGATCTAAGGCGAGGAAGCACGCACCCAATTTTGTGAGGGCCATATGGTGATGAGGGGCTTGCTCAAGCACTGCAAGGAAACCTTCCTTTGCTTCTTCCCATTCACCGAGGCGAGATTGTGCATCGGCTTTTGCAAAGACAGCAACGGCGAGTTCCGGGGCGAGAGATAGGAGGATGTTTGCATCATCTTTTGCTTCGACAGCCTGGTCAAGTCCAAGATAACAACTGATCCGATTGAGTCTCGCTCGAATGTGTTTTGGTCGTTCGTTTAGCGTTTCAGTGTACATCGCAATGGCGCGTTCAGCATCCCCTGATTTGATTGCAATGTTTCCTCGCACATAAGCAATCGTTGGACCACTGCCCTGTATTTCCGCAGCATCGATGTAACGTGTTGCAGCATGAATATCATCGAGATCAATTGCCAGCAATGCAGCTTCAATTGAGCAACTTGAGTCCGTATCGCCTAGAAGTCGCTTAGCACGTGTGAGCGATTCGCTCGCCTCATCAAGCCTCTTCATGAGACGCTGTGTACGCGCCAACCCAAGCCATGCAACACCAAGCTCTCGATTGAGTTGAAGAGCCGCTTCAAACGATTGGATAGCAGAGCCAAGAAGAAGCTGATCGGTTTCTCCAGTTCCATCACGTCGTCGATCCGCACGAGCCAAGTGAAGGCGCCCTTCAACGATGTGAAGTTCTGGATGATCGATGTTTGGAGGTGTTCCATCAAGAAGCGCTTGTGCGACCTCAATACGCCCTTCTGCCAAACGTCGCGAAGCAACAGTGCTGCGGAGTTCGGCATCCAGCGGATGCTTTTCAATGGCTTTCTCGAGCGAGGTTTCAGCTGCCATGACATCACCCGATTCAGCAAGCAAATCGGCCTTCAACACAATCAATTGAGCGCCGCCACAATCCAATGCGACAGCATGCGTGGCTGCTTTCAACGCCTCCTTCTCACGTCCCTGCTTCACGCTCAGTAGGATGGCTCTCAAGGCCCATGCATCACCAATTTGACGGTCGAGGTTCAGGCAACTATCGACGGCTTCCAAAGCACGTTCATTCTCCTCAGCTTCGTGGAGTAACTGGGCATATTGGAGCCAGTAGTCAGGTTTCGTGTTGTCTTCAGCGAGTGCCTGTTCGATGGCATCAATCGCTTCATTGGATGAGCCAGCCCGATGACGCAGTCCAGCGAGAAGAGAACGATCTGCGGGTGTATCAAGTCCAAGTGCTTCAAGCCGTCGAACATCCTTCTCAGCGTTCTCATCTCCTTGTTGAACAAGGATGTGAGCATGGGTTCGCAACAATTCAGGATTATCGGGATCAATCCGTAGTTGCGCTTCCAACCAATGGAGCCGTAGAACATCATCCGCTTTGAGAAGGGCCACCTTCTCGAGGCCTTGCAATACGACCACGTTTCCTGGCAAAGCCTGATGTGCGACTCCAAAAGCGCTCTCTGCCCAGTCTATATTTTGCAAGTGCAATGAGCAAAGCCCTACCTGCAGTGCTTGACGACCATCGAGACTTAATGTTGCCATCGTCATACCATTTTGGTCGAGTACATTGAGGAGACGTGAAGTCATTTGGGCCTGCATTGGGGACAGGTCAATATCGACACTTTGCAGTGGAATTGAAGAATAAACAGCGTCAATTGCATCTTGTACCATGCTCGCAGAAACGATTCCATTTTCAAGTGAAGCAATCGCTTGATGAGCACGCATGCCGAAATCGACGGTTGGATGTGTAGCTCGTAGTGCTTCAAGCAAACCATCGTAATGATCGATCTTTTTCTGAAGCAATACCAACGCATCGGTCGTCTGTTTTGCATGCGCACCTTGTGACTCCGAGAGAACGATGGTTCGATCAGAGACGCCCTGCAAGGCGTTTCTTGCATGATAGAGGTTCCACGTAAGGGCACTTGCTGCGCCAACCGATAGACCAACAACAAGGAATGTAACAGGTTCCATTGCTCGTTAAGTTGTTCAACTGCCTTTATGTTCTGCGGTCTTTATCAAGCATCAAACACCTGTTTTCGAACCCTTTGGAAATCTCCAAGGACCAACAATTTCGAATGAATTAGACCAAATCACGGCTCACATTGAAAACCTATGCAGTTGTATCAACCAATGGAGGAGAAAGCATGGAGAGTGATGATACCTCCAAGGATACGATTGATTTGGAAACCTATCTTCCCACTTGGAAAGCTCTAGGATTCGATGCACCCTCCTTTCTAGAAGGTGCTGCCCAGCTGAAACCCTCCGAGTTCGCTGATTTACAACGAACAGTTGAATCGGCCCAGCTTCTCAAAGCCCGAATGAAACCGTTTGCATCCTCAATAGACATTCATCAGTTGATTGATGAATTTCGAAACCCAAACGATTGGGAAGAAGTAGAAGACCAATTCAATCAATGGAGTACAACAAATGCTCCTTGGGAATCAGGATATTATCGCTGGTTTCCAAAATGGTCGATGAATGAAGAGTTGCAAGACCAATTCTGGAACATCATCAACATCGCTGCATTGCTCGATGAATCCAGCTGGACGTCACTGGACTTGCTTCTTCCTCTTCTTGCGCAACCAGCGAACTATCCGAACATCCTCAATGAACTCGAACAACTCGTTCAGGATGAAGAGCGTCAACGTACGTTGATTGAAAAGGCAGTTCTGCAATTAAATCAAAAAGGATACGACGTCGCAATCCAATCGTCAAGAATCATCGAACAATTTGATGAAATCGAGAAACATCAAACTTACTCAAACCGAATGGATTTGCTGCGATTGCAGATACAATCCGACATCTTTCCATTTGATCCAATCCTTGCTGAAACCTTCGTCGGCCGAGCCAACGACCTCGTTGCATCACCATCCGACGAGATTGAAACACTCGAGAAAAATGTTGCAACAATTTCTACACATCTCCAAACCCGCCTCAGTGAAATGAATACTATGCTACGTCAATGGCAATCCGAGGGTTATACGTACGAGGAACGATTGCGAATTCTCCCAGAAGATTTGTTAGAGTGGGAACATCTTTTACCCGAAATAGAACAACAATATCACCGTCATTCTGGTGCTTTAGAACGATGGAACGAGATTAAGACGTTGTGGAATCACCAGGACGCTTCAATCGATCGAATTGTTGGAAAGATTGAGCATACGGATGTCTTTTTGGATAAAATCGATGCATTGGAGCAGCAATGGACTGAAAAGGAACTTCAAGGCGCTTCCTTGATTGAACGGTGGGAACAATTTGGATTTGATATGGATGTCTGGCGATACAAAATGACACATGATCCACGCCAAGGCCTTGAAGAATTGAATCTTCAACTTCCTCTCTACAAGCGGGCAAATGAACTGCTTGAGGGCATGTTGCAACTCGACACCTCTCTTGGAGGCGAGGAAGAATCTGAGAGGCGTTCAACCATCCTTCGAACCATGGATTTGGACAATGATTTGCTCGATGAAATGGAGCAATGGTTGAGCAAGAAAACATTACGGAACACTCGCCATCGACGAATGCTCCAGGCAGAATGGGAGCGAGCAGGCCGTGCGGGTAAAGTTGATTCAGAAAAGACGTTTTCTGATTTGCATTCCTTTGAGCATGCCGTCGCTTCGATTGAGCATCAGTCGCACCATCTCATTGCAAGTGGTGTGACCTCTCATGCGGTCGAGCGAACCAAAGCAGAGTTGTTACGTCTCGAGGGGCGTGGTTGGAATGTTACAGAATTACTACAACTTCTCAACGAGCAACCAGACGCTTTCTTCCAACAGTTCCCAAAAGCAATGGAATCTATGTCACGTATCGTAGCAACACAGCGGAGGATCGCCAAACTCGATTGGCGACGTGACGTTCATCGCGCTGGAGAAATTAGTTTACATGTTCGTAATCCATTGCGGTTGGCCAAAATTGAACAACAAATTCCAGCATTGATTCGCCATCTCGCAGATCGAGAGATCGAGGATGAAACGTATTCTTACCCATCCTGGCTTCCTGAGCAGCGCCCAGTTCTTCTCCCTCGTGAACAATCACTGATACGAAAAGTGCCAGCAAAGGTCCAACCACAGTCCACTCTCGAAGAAGCCCATGAAGCCATGCTTGAGGCCATGGAGACCGAGCCTGAGAGGGACCTTGAGGAG
>CALDQY010000313.1 GCA_937911445.1 uncultured Rhodobiaceae bacterium
AACAGGGTTACATGAACGGGCGAGTCAATGGCCATGACGCAGACTTCGAAAATCCACCATCACTGGACAAAAACTTCCGCCACGACATCGATGTGCGAATCGATCGATTCGTTCTTTCAAAAGATCGTCGTCATCGAACGACGGAAGCAGTTGAAAACGCCCTCCGGCTCGGGGGAGGGGCACTCGCAGTAACCAGCCTTCGTGTACCAAAAACAGCCGTAGAATCCGATGGAATGAGCCGCCCCAACCATCCAGTGGATACGACCATTTCATGGTCGGAAGACTTTGCCTGCCCGGAGCATGGCGCATTTATGCCCGAACTCTCGCCACGTGTCTTTTCCTTCAACTCCCCTCTAGGAGCATGCCCCGATTGCCAGGGATTGGGCATCCAACGACAATTCAACCCCGAACTCATCATCGACGATACACTCACAGTTGCAAACGGGTGTGTTCTGCCATGGCGACAATCCATGTCTCCTGGATGGTACAAGAAATTACTTCAGCAGGTGTGCGAGCATTATGGAATCTCTCCAAACGTTCCGTTCGGACTACTCGATGAGGATGCGAAAGACATCCTCTTACACGGTTCAGGTTCGACCATTATTCATTTCCATTTCGAATCTGATAATGGGTCTGTGTACAAGATGAATAGGCCTTGGGAAGGGATTATTACGCGACTTGAGCGTACGTATTCTGAAACCTCCTCTGACCGCACTCGCAACAGGCTCATCGCTTGTATGACAGATTTGGACTGCCATGCATGCAATGGAGAGAAACTGAATCCAGCGGCGCGATTCGTGACTGTAGGAGGCATTCGACTTCCTGAGGTAAGTCGCAGTTCGGTCCACGAAGCATACCAACTCATCAAAGCACTTCATCCAGAGGCCGACGGACCCCCAGAACAGTATGCAGATGTCCTAACCGCTCTCGATGACCGGTCCTTGTTCATTGGAAACGAGATTCTCAAAGAGATTGAAAACCGATTAGGGTTCTTAGAATCGGTTGGTCTCGACTATCTCACGCTTGATCGAAAAGCCAACACTCTGTCTGGCGGTGAAAGTCAGCGAATTCGATTGGCAACGCAGATTGGCTCACGCTTAACAGGGGTGATGTATGTACTGGATGAACCTTCGATTGGACTCCACCAACGAGACAATGAACGCCTCCTCAAAACACTGAGAGAACTGACTGATCTTGGAAACACCCTCCTCGTCGTTGAACACGATGAGGACACTTTACGACAAGCGGATTGGATTTGCGACCTTGGACCGGGTGCTGGCCTTGAAGGAGGCATAGTCGTCGCCAACGGACCTCCAAAGAAGGTCATGAAAGCCAAAGAATCTGTGACAGGAGCTTACCTTTCGGGGCGCCGTTCTATTGACCCGCCATCCGATCGAATCTCTCCGAAAAAGAAATGGTTGGAAATCAAAGGTGCACAACACAACAACCTCTCCAACATTGATGCGAAGATACCTATCGGTTGTTTCACGTCGATTACAGGCGTTTCTGGATCAGGAAAATCCTCACTCATCTCTGGCATCCTCTCGCCAGCGTTGCAACGCCACTTGCACAATTCCGAGAAATTGCCTGGAAAGCATGGGAGCATCGAGGGTCTGCAGCACGTTGACAAAGCCATCATCATCGATCAATCTCCGATTGGTCGCACACCACGCTCGAACCCTGCAACATACACCAAAGTTTTCGATGAGATCCGCAAACTGTTTTCAAACACAACTCTTGCTAAAGAACGTGGCTATACACCAGGAACCTTCAGTTTCAACGTCAAAGGAGGGCGCTGTGAGGCATGCTCTGGAGCAGGCTCCATTAAACTCGAGATGAATTTCCTTCCTGATGTTTGGATTGAATGCGATATCTGTAATGGTAAGCGCTACACAAGAGAATGTCTGGAAGTCACGTGGAAAGGTAAGACCATTCACGACGTCCTTCAGATGCCAGTAGGCGAGGCTGTTGTTTTCTTCAAGAACCATAAGAAAATTCACCGAACGCTTGAGACCTTAAACGCTGTTGGACTTTCTTACATCCGACTTGGACAACCCGCTACAACCCTGTCAGGCGGTGAAGCACAACGCGTCAAACTTGCAAGCGAACTGCGCCGGCCACCTCACAAGCATACAGTCTACATTCTCGACGAACCGACGACTGGACTATCCTTCAGTGATGTTCAGCTCCTGATTGATGTACTACTCGAACTTCGTTCGAAAGGCCACTCCGTTGTTGTCATTGAACATCATCTGGATGTCGTCAAGTGCAGCGATTATGTCATTGATTTGGGTCCTGAAGGAGGCGATCGTGGTGGTCAAATCGTTGCGCAGGGTACACCTGAGCAGATTGCAGATGTGGACGCAAGTTATACCGGGCAATTCCTGAAAACGATGCTGAAACCCGATTGAAACCTTCCGTAGTGTTCAAAGAGCGTATGCGATGAACTGTGTTTGGGTCGGAACCAATGCCAGTCCAGGATGTCCGAGTTGAAGTCACTCCATTGCAGACGGAGGGTATGCGTGATGTCCTTGGTGATGTAGTCCAACGCCAACTTTTTGCAGACCACGGTATCGATGTCGGAAAGGTTCGCAGCATTCGTGGATATTTGATTCGCAGTACTTATTCTGCTTCAGAAATAGAACCACACGTTCAGGATATCTTCTCAGATCCCATCATTGAATTCGGAGCTACTAATGCTTCTTTGCTTGAGAATCAAACCTTCTTTCCTACACCTCCTTCTCTCACAGTAACTGTCGGATTCAAACCGGGTGTCACAGATAATCCAGGGGCAGCAGCAAACGATGGTTTCAAGGTGCTTTTTCCAAAAGGAGAATCTACCATATCCACGTACATCTCCTATGCTTTCCTCGAATTACCAGACGGTATTGATCACGCCTGGCTGGCTTCTACTCTTTTCAACGGGTTAATCGAGAAATCAATCCTTACAACAAAAGAACAACTTGAGACAAATCAGGCAACCCGCTTGACATTCCCAGAACGACCAACCATTGAACGCCAAGCCCCAGCAATCATCGATCTCGAAGTTGCTGATGAAGAACTTGTTCGCCTATCGAACGAAGGATTGCTTGCATTGAACTTGAATGAAATGCAAACC
>CALDQY010000314.1 GCA_937911445.1 uncultured Rhodobiaceae bacterium
ACCTTGCTGCAATTCAGCAACAGTAATCTCCATGATAGAGAGCGTTTTGGCAACGCTGGGCGTGTAGCACAGCTGGATAATGCGTCGGCCTCCTAAGCCGAAGATCGCGGGTTCGAATCCTGCCACGCCCGCCAAATAGGATTAATTCATTGGGGATGCAGCGAAGAAGACATATGTGGGCTGTTCGTACATAGGACTGAGTCAGATGGAGCCAGAGGAAGAATCCATCGTTGCTCGTACCCGGCGAACCATCAAGTCCTTGCCAGATCCATACGGTCACGGCTTTTCTCGAAACGAAGACCCTCTCGAACGTACACGTGAAGCTTGGGTCAAGAGCGAACGTTTCCGTATGAAGAGCGGACAAATCGCCAACAACTCGTTTTTCCTTGCCTTTCGCAATGTTGTCGGTTTTGGTATTGCTACAACTGCCGTTTTGCTTGTTATTGATCCAACCATCTTACCATACACCTCCCCATTGTTCATTCTCGCCATTTGGTTGATTCCGGTCCTTGCAGCATTCGTCCCTCCTATCGCAGGAAGTGAAGCGACTTGGTCTGCAGTGGAGGCAAAGATCTCTCTTCGTGAACAGGGAGGATTTGGTGACGGAAAGCGACACACGCTCCGAGCGCAACCAGGGATGGACCGGGTTCTTGAAGGGCTTCGAGATGGGCGCCGACAAAACAACATCAGTGCTTTTCTTGCGACCACATCGCTAACGTTGCTATGTCTTTCAATGCTCATTACGCCTCGCTCGGTTGCTTGGAATCTGCTATTGCTTGCGTCGATGACTGCGGGAATAGGATTGAGCATTCACTCTATTTTGACGACCTATTACATTCGACTTCAGGCAGATACGATGCCATTGCTGATACACTATGCGCCAACACATCATCCGACACAATTGGGCTCCCCATTGGGGCAGTTGCTTCAATCGCATCTCGACCCAGATTCGCAAATTGAATGGGTTGAGTGGGAGGCTCGTTTCCATGATGCCATTCTTCCCGGGACCGACCCAATACAGGCAAGAGAACGCCTTCTCTTCCTATTACACCTTAATGCCCATTCCATCATCAGCGATGAGGTTGTTCTTGACTCATTGCGTGACTTCATGTCGCCGGATGCTATCGACCGAACGCTTCTCTCTCGGGAACAATTTTTCAACTGGCGTACGCTTCAACGCGCGCTTGAACATGCAAGAGCATGGCAGCCTGGAGCATTCCGATTGTTTGAACGGTTGCAGAACGATTTCCTTTCTGGTGCGCCAGAGATTTTGCTTTCGCCATGGAGGATGGACATTTCACTCGATTCAACGTGTTACGATGGATCAGGCAGCCTCTTTATCGCCCTCAACAATCAGACGTTTGATGCCACGCACGTTCGTGTTGAAGTTCAAGTTCCCGGAGGAGAGCCTCAGTCCATTGACCATCGGTTCGAATTGGCTCCATGCCCTCCTCCAACGAAAGCCATCGAACTTACGCATGCTTCTGAAGACGATGTTTTGAGCTGGCTTCCACGATACCTAGAGCGAACAGTCGTTCTCTGGATTAATGTTGCTTGGGATCGCAGCTTCAAGGGGGCGGCGCAAGTTCAAGTGACGCTTCGTGACGATGATGGAGTCGTTCTTGGATCCCGAATTGTTCGGACGAATGTGCTGCCAAAAGAAAGCCGACAACACATTGAGCGAATTCGCCAATTGCTGCGCGTTCGCCGATTCTCTGAACTCGATGTACCG
>CALDQY010000315.1 GCA_937911445.1 uncultured Rhodobiaceae bacterium
CCAGGCTCCAGCTGAGAAGATAATGAGGATGTTTCCGAGGATGCGTTCATCGATAGGGATGTCGACATTTGGTGAGTATACGAAGAGTATAGCAACGCCTGAGAGAGCAATGATGAGCCCCGCTCCGAGTCGTTTGGTCATCTTCTCGCCAAGGAAAGGAATGGCGAGAAGGGCAGTTATGATGGGATTGAAGGTGATCATCAGCGATGCATCACCTGCGGCAGTGTAACGCATTCCATACATGAAGAAGGCCTGATAGAGAAAGGTCGAAAAGAAACCGATGTAGAACAAACGCTTCCATTCTTCCTTGGTCGGAATTCGGAATTTCCCTGTCATCTTGAGCCAGACAAGGAACATCGCTACTGCGATGATGTAGCGAATCCATGCTGCAGTGATGGGTGGAAAATCAGTAGCAACGACTCTTCCAGCCGTCCAACCAAGACCCCAAATGATGGCAACAATGAGCAATCGTGTATGCAACCAAAACAGGTTCATTCAAATCGCTCCAAGCCGAGCTGGAGGATTCGGGCTCGTGGAAGACCGATCTCCGGCAGGCCGTGGGCAGGGGCATACTGTTTGAGTCCTTCTAAGCGTTGGACGTACAAACCGTATGATGCGATATCGTTTTGATCGAAAGGTGTAGGTACACCCATTCGGGTCAAGGTCTCGCATGCTTTTCGAGAATAGATTGGATAGACGTTGGTTGAGAAGTGCATCCATTGCGACAATCGAACGGTATCGATGTTGTCGAGAGAGAGGATGTGCTCGAGCAAGTTCACCTTCGGGTAAGCGATGGTTCGTAGCGCCATCAGGACTTCGTTCTCGAGGTCATCGTTCCAGACCAATGGTGTGTTCTTGGCCCACCCATCAGCGATGTTGAGGTGTTCAAGAGAACGCTCCGCTTCGATGGCAAACAAAGCATCGACGTAGGGCTTGTCTTCGAAAGCATCCTCGACAAGTCCAGGCAATTCATCGTAGAATCGCTCAACCATATCGGCATTGATGCCGAACAACTCGACTGGAATCATGTTGATCCCACTCAGGCAGTTGCGCCAATTCCGGACTCGAGTTGTCGAGCCGTCAATGGCTTGTTCGCAATCCACTCGAGTTTGAAGTACTCCTTGAGAGCTTCTTCATCCTCTGCGGTTGGTAGAACAGAGCGGATGTAGGCGTTCCAGTCATCGTCACTGCCTTCGAACTTCTCACCTTCGACGGTGTAGCGCATTCCCTTGCAGTCACCGATGTCTCGGTTGAAGTTCTCGTGGGCGACGTAGAACGGTGTTGCACCTTCTTCTTGGTAGCCGTTGAGTTTGTTGACTTCTCGAACGATTTCGTCGTGGTAGTGGCCACGAGCTTCTTGGTTGAGGACTTCCTTGTCGACGTCGATTTCAGCGTCTTGCTTCTTTCGCTCGTCCCAGCGTCCCTTGATTCCCCAGACGTATGCCCAGTGAGCGGAGGAGGAGGAGTCGACACCGAACAAATCGTGTGCGGTAGATACCCACTTGTTCATGTAGCGCTGGAGCATGTCTTGAGGAATGACACCAGCCTTGATGATTCGACGTAGTCCATTGGATCCAGTTCCCAAGTGGAAGGACTCTTCCTTGAGCATTGGTCCCATGCTTGCAGCCAATGGCTTGAAGGCAGAGGTCGAGAGCATACCAAGTTGGAACTTACCGTCTCGGTCGACGAACATGGTGTAGTTGAAGAAATCCAACCAGTGTGGCATTGGTCGGTTGAAAGCACCAAGCAATCGGTCTCCATCTTGTGCGTTACGCTCGAGGAGTTTTTGTGCCTCACGTCGTCCTTGCTGGCCGAAGTAAGTCATGAGGAGGTAAGCCATTTGCCAGCCGTGGCGTTGTTCTTCAGCCATGATACGAGCTGCTGCGTAGCGGTCGTAATCGGTTGGTGCGGTTGCGAGGAGGTGGCGTTGTTGTTCAACGGATGCGAATTCTGTGTCGCCTTGAACGGTGATCATGGTGACAAGGGCGTCACGCATGCTCTGATGAGGAACTTGGAGTGAGCGCTCCCACTTCTTGCGTCCTGCGTAGTCACCGAATTCGATTTCGTCACCAGCACGGTCCCAATCGAACTGAATCGAGAGGTCAAAGTCACCGAGCCATTCTCGGTCAAATCCAACACGATCTTGCCAATCGTTGAAGTTTGCAATCCAGTCGTCCCATGTCTTAGGTAGGTTGTCCATGTTGCCCACACGAGTGGGTCTACCTTGAATACATTGCGAACATGTTCGTACGAACATGTACGCCTAGGGTGATTTCCGGCGAATTTCTTCTGCCATATCATTCATGATTCGGCTTTCGATGCGCTGAAGCATGGCAGAAAGCGTCGATTTTGCCATGTCCATGGCTGCAGCGAGTTTGCTCAAAGATGTCCTTCTAGGAACATCGTAGTAGCCTTCTCGCAATGCAGCATCAAAAATTTGCCTTTGTCGAGAGGTAAGCAGTGTTGCACCACTGTTCCTTGTGGATGTCAATCGATACGGGATGTTTTCTTTGGTCAACTCAGACAACAACTGCCGAGCTTGTTCAGGCGTGCACACGAAGGTCCAATCGACCCAACCATCGTGGACTTCAAACGGTGATCTTGGAACGACACCAACGATTCGCAGTGGTCGAACGAACCCACCGCCTCCGCTGGCGATGTCGACTGCGAAACGCTGGTTGCCGAGTGAGCGGACTTCATCGATACCAGGG
>CALDQY010000316.1 GCA_937911445.1 uncultured Rhodobiaceae bacterium
CGTTGGCCAAGGCGTTTAGGCGAAGCCCCTACGCATCCAATGGTCGAATCAGAAAACCAGTGCATGAGGTTGGATACAGTGTCTGCTTCAAACAAGGCATCAGCATCTGTCATCAAGACCAAATCTGTAGCAATTGACTGATTGATGTGCTCAAGTGCTTCCTTGACTGCAGCAGTTTTCCCTTTGCGTTGCTCCATTCTGAGCAACGTGTACGATGCAAACGCATCTTGTCCAGTCCATCCTTCAACGACTGAAACCGAAGCATCGGTTGAAGCAGAATCGATGATCACAAGATGAGGATGAAATCCTTGACATGTTTCCATTAGATTGTCTAACTTTTGTGTAAGCACATTGGCTTCGTTCCATACGGGAAGAAGAATGGTCATACTCCCCGAATAACGCTGTTCTGGACGCACAAGATCTCGCTTCCTCGACATCAGGAGGTCAAATCCTTGCTTGACATACGGTAATCCAGCAAGCGCTGCAAACCCAATCTCAAACAAAGCGGGTGAGAACAGCATAAATCATTTGATTCTTGATTCCCTCTTCACTTCTCCGTTCAATTTGATGCTCAACAAGGGGATTTTTCCACAGATGTCAAGTGTGCACAGCCCTTCAATCCAATCATGCCGACCGTGGTGCATGTTGGACCAATATCGAGTCCAGGCGGCATTCAAACGGTCATTGGAACGCTTTCATCCAATCCACCCGATGGCTGGACGCTTGAAACGATTGAAAGCCATTCGAGCGGTTCATATCTTTCCAAACTTCAAGCTTACAACAATGCGAAAAAGAGGCTTGAAGAGTTGGCTAATCAGAACAATGACGGCTTGATTGTTCATCTTCATGCAGCATCCGATTATTCCTTTTTGAGGAAACTCCGCCTTGCAGAACACGCCCATCGACATGGTGGAAAGATCGTCTTTCACATCCATAGTGGAAACATTGTTTCATGGCTTGGAAAGAAAGACCGTGCAAAGAAGCTGAAACAGCGACTTGAGAATTGTAAAGCGACAATCGTTTGTCTTTCAGAACGATGGAAGGAACTCATCACTCCATTTCTGGGCAAATGCATCGTATCTCCAAATCCAATCGATCCGATGCATTCTGTCGATGCATCCGTTGAACGTAATCCAAACCAAATCCTTCTTCTCGGTCGAAACGATCCTATCAAAGGTCACGATTTCGCCTTTCAAATCATGAATGAACTCAAGCAACGCGATTCTGATCTCACTCTCCATTGTACTGGAAGAGAAGAAGCACCAGAAGGGTCAACAAACATCGTCGCACTTGGGTGGATTACGAAAGAAGAGAAGGTCAAACTGTTACAGGAGTCTTCACTCCTTCTCCTTCCATCAGCCTACGAGGGACAACCGATGGTTGCCCTCGAAGCATTGGCCTGTGGAACGCCGGTGCTTGCATCAAATGCATTGCACTCACTTCCAGATGTCATCCATCAACCAGACGAAGAAACGGTGGAGAGCTGGGCGGATGCAATAGAACACATTCGAGGAACTGAACTTGAGGTCGGTGATACACTCGATCAACACAGTGTTGAATCAATCAATGAGATGCTAACCTCAATTTATTCTTCCAAACTTTCTAGCACATCTACCAGTGATTGAGTTGTTGCACTCCAATCCAAATGTGTCTCTGCATATTGTCGTGCTTCGGTGCTTAGTTTGGCATAGTTATCATCTTTCATCCACTCAAGAATTTGTTCAACTGAATCATCAACGAAGGTTTGTTGGTCGAACAATTTGTACGAACCCAAATTGTTGTTCATCGTTGGCAGATGATGGCCTGAATGCTTAATTCCTAGCACAAGAAGTCCACTGCTCATGTATTCACTACGTTTGAGTGGACTTGAGATGCTCCAAACCGGAAGATCTGGCATTGGCAAAAGGCCAATCTGATGTTCTTGCAATATATTTCCAATCTCAGAGTGGGGGATTGGTTTTTTGAAGTTGAGGTTTGGTTTTGATTTCGATAGTTCCGACAAATGAGTCTCCAAATCGCCAGATCCAATAAGGGATAATTCCGCTTCAATACCATTTTTTTCCAATGCATCAAGAAGAAGCACAAGCTTGAGAATACCCCGATGTCGGTCCATTTTTCCATGGTAGACCATCCTAATTGGATTGCCAAATGATTCGAAGTTGTTTGGTTTGAACAATTCATTGTTGACTCCTGCGTGAAGGATACATAACCTATCCTCTGCAATTGAGAATGTATTTCTTACGAGGTTTTGATGTGCAGCACTCACGACCGTACCTCCAATGCAATTCCCATTCCGATTCAATGAAGAAGCAACCATTTTCCAGGCCTTTTTCCAAACATTGCGTTGCAATTTTGCAAACAAATTCGCATCAGCAGGAGGTGACCGATCGATGCACATCCAACGAATACCATTTCGCTCAACCAACGGAGAAACATATCGAACAAGAGGCCAATCGATGAATACGACATGCGCCCCAATGTCGATTTCCTTGAGGTAATTGATGATGCTCTTTGCCAGACTCGAAGCCTTTTTCCCTTTCATAGAGGATTGATTCAATTGAACATGTTCCCATGCATATGCTTCAGTCGGCACATCAGGCCCCAGTACCGTCACTTCGTGGCCCGAGGAAAGCAATTGATTGATGATTGCAACTTGTGTTGTAGCACACAAATCCTCTCCAAAATGTCGAGTTGTGCACCAAATAAGTTTCAAGAAGAATCCACCTCGATGAGTTCTCGTAATCCATTTTCAAGCGAAATCTCTGGTTTCCAATTGAAATCTCTTCTAATCGCTTCTATTGATGCAACGGAGTGTTCGATATCCCCTGCTCTTTGAGTTTGGAAGGACGGTTCGAATGCAAGATTTGACTGAGATAATTCATGAATGAGAGATGCAAGTTCAGTGATGGTCACAGACTGTCCAGTTCCAACGTTGTATACACTTTGTTTTGGTTGAGCCCATTCTCCAATGGATAAATCAACCAGAAGTCTAGATACGTCGCGAACGTTGACAAAGTCACGAGATTGCTTTCCTGAACCATAGATTGTTGGTTGAATTCCTTGTGTATAGCGGTCAATAAAAATCGGAACGACCGCTCCATAATTCGAATCCAATCGTTGCTCAGGCCCGTACACATTGAAGAAACGAAGACTCAGGAATTCGGCTCCCTGTTGAAAATAAGCATCGATTTTTTGTTCGATTTCGAATTTTGATTTGGCGTATGGCGATTGCAATTCTCCCTCTGAACTCTCGCTAAGTGGCATTGTTTCACAATCTCCATACACCGCGGATGAGGATGCGAATATGAATCGTTTCACGCCATTTTGCTGTGCAAATTGGAGTAGATGTTCCGTGCCGCTTACGTTGACTGAGTGATTTCTCTCAGGGTCTTGAATTGATTTTGGAACAGAAACCTGCGCAGCTAAGTGGACAATTGCATCAAATTGACCACTGACACTTTCGATGGCTTGAAAATTTTGAATATCTAATTCGTGAACGCGTACACCTAACTCCAGCAATTCAAGTTTGGAGATGACGGCATTTTCGAACGAGTCTAACACGGAGACGGTTAATCCCTTGTCGCGGGCATATCTCACCGTATTTGAACCGATAAATCCGGCCCCCCCTGTGACGAGAATATGCTTCATCATTCAGTTCTTAAAGGTCGAAAGCAAAACAACTCTTCGGTGTTTTTCCCATTCAATTCAAAAACATCGGGCCTCAGGGTTTGACATGGGTTGGGACGCCTCCTTCTCTGAGCGGGCAAAAAATGGAAATTTGACGGTCGGAATTATTGGGCTTGGCTATGTCGGCCTGCCTACTGCAATTGGTTTCCATGATGCTGGTTTCAACGTCTGGGGCGTTGATATTTCAGAGCGTACAGTTCGCATGGTTCTTGCAGGAGAAAACCCCACTGGAGATCCAGATGTAAACGATATCATTCCAGATTCGAACTCTTCTCGATGGAACATCACAACGAGTACAAGCGAAGCTGTGCCACATTGCGATGTCGTTCTCGTTACTGTTCCAACTCCGGTCACAGAGGATCTCAAACCAGACCTTACCTACGTGTCAAATGCTGGACGCTCAGTATTTGAATCGATTCAAGAGGGTTCGAGAACGGTTGTTGTTCTTGAGTCAACGGTCTATCCTGGCGTCACTGCTCAGACGTGGTTGCCTCTTGTTGAAGAATTAGGCATGGAGATCGGCAGCGATGTCGAAATTGCATATTGCCCAGAGCGCTTCAATCCTGGAGATCCAGCTCATGGTGTCCGTCAAGTGGCCAGAGTTGTCGGCTGTTCCAATCCTGATGTAGGAGAGGGACTTGTTGAATTATACCGCCGATTGACTTCGGAAGACGTTCGATACGTTGGTAAGTTGGAAGTTGCAGAAGCTGCCAAAGTTATCGAAAACGTTCAGCGCGACATCAATATCGCATTGGTCAATGAACTCGCACGCATCTTCCCTGAACTTGGCGTTGATGTTGAGGATGTCCTCTCAGCCGCAGCAACAAAATGGAACTTCCATCGTTACACTCCCGGTGTCGGCGTAGGAGGTCACTGCATTCCTGTCGATCCGTACTACATGATGCAACGTGCCGCAGATGTTGGCGTTCCTGCTGAGTTGATCACAGCAGCACGGGCAGTCAATCGAACGATGCCATTGCATGTTGCAACTGTACTCAACGAGATTCTCTACAAGGCCGGCGTTCCGTCAGGCACAGCCAAAGTGCTCATGCTTGGATGGTCGTACAAGGCAGAGGTTGGCGATCCTCGTGAAACTCCTGCTGAACCACTTACTGAAGCCCTTCTTTCCAAGGATATCGAAGTGTATGCCTATGACCCGCACATCGATTCGTCCGAATTCCCAGACGAGGTCACTGTTATCGAAGACATCACGACTGCTTCGGGATTTGATCTAGCCATCCTCGTAACAGCGCATGACTCCTGCGTGAATATTGACTGGGAAGACCTCGGAAAGAGAATGAGAAAACCGATCCTTTACGACGGACGGCGTGTTCTTGATTTGGATTCTATTTCAGAGATGGGATGGCAAGTTCACGCTGTAGGCAGACCGAGCTAGGTTGTGGGCTAGATGACTCCTGCGGCAATGGTGATTTCATCACTTTTGCTTGATTAACTCCTCGTACAGAGGGGGTATCCCATGGATTACTGTTGCCCAAGTTCTGTTCTCTTCGACCCAAGATTTTGCCGATTGCGCTAGCAGAATCCTCTGTTCTTCATCGTGATATAATTCCTCTATACGATTGGCTAGATCTTGAGCATCCCCAGCATTGAACAGACGCCCAGTAGTTTCATCTTTGACAATCTCCGTTAAGGTGGGTAAGTCTGATACTACAACTGCACACTCTCCCCTCATTGCTTCAAATGGCTTGAGAGGAGTGACAAGTCTTGTAACTCGTGAATCAGGACGGCTTACTACGAAGACATCAATCAAGTC
>CALDQY010000317.1 GCA_937911445.1 uncultured Rhodobiaceae bacterium
ATGAGGATCAGTTCCGATGGATGCATTGAGAGTTGGCCATAAATCATTGCACGAGATGTTGGAATGAACGATGCCATCGCACAAGCGAGCATGATGGCAATGAGGACCCAATCTGTTGCTGTGGTTTGTAGGATGGTTAAGGTATAGATAATGAATACAACAGCCATTCCTTTCCATCCAAGTTTGAGACCATCATCTTCACGATTGAGAAACAGAGACAACGAAAAGATGGTCACGAGAACGAAGGATGAGATAGGCGCAGATGGCATCGACGAGAGTACAATCCGTTGCATGGGTTTGTAAAGGAAATCGATGTTAACCAATGCTTGGAGAGAAAGCCCAGAGAAGAAGCGAGGAAAGTAGTCAATCAATTGATAGAAACAAAGGAAAAAGAAAATATTGAGCCACCAGAGCTCCGATGGTGCAAACTGTTCCTTGTTCTGATGAAGGAGATACAAGACCAATGGTGCTGTTGCTGCAGTGACCATCGAAAATCGCAACTCTGAATAGAAGAACGTGAGCATCGATACGGCAATGATCAACATTGGAACTTCATTCCGGTAACGGAAGTTCTTGTTGACAATGAAGTAGAGAGCGATGAAGAAAACCGTAAACGCTCCGAGAATCTTTCGCAGCCAGCGACCTGAAACAAATTCACTTGTATCTCTCATTTGGAAAACAAGAATGTAGAAACCAATGACAAAAGCTGACAAAGAAACGATCTGCAAACGACTCGAAGTCATGATTACGCTTCCTTTTGCCAAGGAGACATACACTGCGTAGAACAATACCATCGACAAAACGAATGTTAGTGCAATCTGAAGGTATGGTATAGGGACAACCTCTTCCTCAAGCAGTTCCCATTCGGGATCATCGGTAAGTCCATCCAAGCCTGTTCCAGATTCGTTCTCGACCAGCTCATTATGAGCGAGGGCGTTTCTCCAATTCCACTCTTCAAGAATTGCTTGTTGTTCAACATCAACATCCAAGGCATCAATTGGGATTTTCGCATCACTGGTCACGGGTAAGTCAACCTTCAACAGTGCAGACAACAACATGGAGATGTCGCGCTGTTCTATTTCCTCGTTAAGTGTCGTTGGTGTACGAATGCCTTGACCATGAGCAAATAGGTACACTTCTTCCGCAACTGCACCGGTTCCCAGCGCATGCCCTCCGTATTTGGTAAGTCCATGATCTGCAGTAAGAATGACCGTCCAATTTTCAGGGGCATTGCGGAAAATTGATTCCAGTTGCCCATCCAGTTCTTGCATCCGTTCCGTGTAGATTGGAGAGTCAAGGCCGTAGATATGTGCTGCATGGTCTGTACCACCAAGATGCGTGACCATCAAATGATGCTCACTCGATGCAAGCCATTCGTCAACGACTGCTAAGGCCTCATTGTCAGCCTCACGGATGTCTTCGAACCCGTAGTCAGCTGACGTTCGATGTGTGAACATGGACTCAGGGTAGAGGTTGTTCCAAACATAAAATCCGGAAAAGGCGACAGAACCGCCACGATTGGCTGTATGGTAGAACGGATCGTTCTTCACTTCATTGGTTACATCCCAATTTCGAATCGCATCGAGTGGCGATGCATGACGACCTGTTGCCATCTCCTTCACACAGGCACCGGTTAGCGTCAATTCCGATGTGAGAACAGGGATTTTGACACCATAACTGTCGAATGAAGCGACAAATGGCATCACATCAGGATCATCGAATACTGTTCGCGGAACTCCGTCAACTACGATGAGAAGAACGTGCTCAGTGAGTTGTTCAAGTTCTTCAGGTGCGGGTGTTGTTTCTTCGGAAAATGGACCAGAAGAAAGAATCCCTGGTAGCGATGCTCCAATCAAGAGCAAAGCACTGAAACTCATTGCAAGAATCAGCTTGATCGAGGAAGAGACCACGTATCGATTCCGATGGACTTGCTCATTTAATGTTCCTCAACAAAACTCATCCACATCCACGTTGGGGAATGATGAATGAACACCGAAAGTCACCTTTCAATCGAATCGTTCGTTTCTTCAAATGAACCGCATTCGTATGGCGAGGGAATTCATGCTCGTACCGGGAAACTCAATGTTTGCTTCCGTATGAAACGATGGTCAATCTACACCTCTCTGAACTCAATCGTTCAGTTGTTTTGGTAACATCATTGTAGAATCACTTG
>CALDQY010000318.1 GCA_937911445.1 uncultured Rhodobiaceae bacterium
CTTGCGCCGTTTTGGACAACGGTGATTTGACCTGCTGGGGACGAAATCACAAGGCACAGTTGGGACTCGGCAACATCACGCAACAGTTCATGCCGGTGGTTGTCAGCAACGTCAGTTCGATTCGTCAAGTTCAGATTCACGAGATGCTTGAGGATCCAGCCAACGCCGACTTCCGTCCGACATGGGGCTCGCCTTTGCATCAACTTGGTGCAGGTGCCTACGATGCTGGCGATGCTGATCCTTGGACGGCGGGTGTCTCGTGGACCTACAGCCCGATGAGCGATCCGATTTCTGGCTGTATGGATTCGATTGCTATCAATTACAACAGCAATGCTATCTTTGGTGACGGATCATGTATCTACACCACATTATCCTCTTCCTCATCGACATTATCGCTTGAAATGAATACGGCCATGACACCGCATACGTTGACCTACAGCACGCCGTTCCTTGCTGATGACAAGCAGACAGCAGCCTCCTCTGGTTCTGTCGGGGCGGGAACAAACATCGCTCTCGATTCAAACGGAGCCGTTCACATTTGTTCGAAGACCGTAACCACGGACAACCTCTACTATACGACAAACGCCTCAGGAAGCTGGCAGTCTGCGACCCTAGACTCAAGTGGAAACGTCGGTGGTGACTGTTTCATCATCCTCGATAGTGACGACGACATCCACATCACCTATCGCGACGACTCCAATACAAACCTCAAATACGCCACAAAAGCACTCTCAAACAGCATCGCAGCCAGTAATTGGGCCATCTCAACCATGGACAACAACGGTGATGTCGGAAACTTTGGTTCGATGGTCGTTGATGCAAATGATACCTTGCACGTGGCCTATTATGCAGCCTCCGGTAACGTGTTGAAATACGCCACGCTGACGGACGGCAGCACAACGTGGTCGAAAGAATTCGTGGAATCCACCAACGATGTTGGGAAATACACAAGCATCGCCTTGGATTCAAATGGGAATCCTCACATCACCTACTATGACGATACGAACGACGATCTGAGATATACGCACAAAATGGGTTCTTCTTGGGCTTTCACAACACTCGATTCCGTCGGTGTATCTGGAAAAGGTACGTCCCTTGCCATTGATTCAAACGACCATCTTCACGTGGCATACAAGACCAACAGCACTGAAATAGCGTACATGACGAACCGCTCAGGTTCATGGGTCAAGACCACGCTTGATGCGAACAGCACGGGCAACTGGGGTGTGAATTACATCAACCTCATGCTCGATGAAGGCGACGACCCACATGTGGTCTATTCGGACATGGTTGACTACGACATCTTCTACATGTCCAACACGCGTGGTACATGGGAACGCATCCACGTCGCTGGCGATTCAATCAGTAAGACTTCGGAGGCAGCGATGGATGAGAACGGTGGCATCCACGTGGCGTACTACATTGATGGATCGTTCGATGATATTGGCTATGCAGCCGTACGTAGTCTTGCCCATCGGCCTCAATTTGAGATCGAACCTGACCTACCAAACGGCGTCTTGCTTGGAGCTGAGAACGGTACAATTTACGGAACACCCTCTGAGTACCTTGATTTGACTGAATACACCGTTTGGGCCAACACAACCAGAACCTCAGCCTTCACTACGTTCTCGATGAACGTTGACTGGGAACTTATGTCAAGTGTGGATTACCTTATGACGCCAAGAAACACGGCCATCACACCAATCACATTCAACTGGACTGCATGGAGTTCAGGTGTGCTCAACAGCACCTCCTCGGTTTACACTCCAGGTCAATCAGGAGATTACAACAGCATCGCTGTCGATAGCAACGATAAGGTGCACATCGTCTTCTATCGTAACGAAAACTCGAACCTCTACCACGCAACAAATGCATCAGGTTCATGGTCCACTTCTTCGATCGAAACCAACAACAATGTTGGAAAGTATTGCTCCATAGCCATCGATTCCAATGACGGACTCCACGTCTCGTACCAATACAATACAGGGAACGCTCTCAAGTATGCATACAAGGCATCAGGATCCTCTACTTGGTCGAGAACAACAGTGGATAATACGGGTGGTAAATTCACTTCTATCGCTGTCGATTCGAATGACAAACCACACATCGCATACAGGGATAGCGGTGGAGATATGGGCTATGCCGAAAAGACCGGTAGTTCGTGGACATTCGGAACGGTTCAATCAGCCGGCGATATCGCTTCCACATCCATCGCCATCGATTCAGATGACCACATCCACATCGCCTATTTCGATTCCAACAATAAGGACATGTACCATCTCACCAACACTTCGGGCTCTTGGGTCAGAACCTTCCTTGAGGACATTGGAAGTCTTTCTGGTGGAATGGCTGTCGACATCGCCATCGACCCAACAACGGATCAACCTGGAATTTCCTACTTTGACAAAGATGCAACTGCGTTGAAGTACACATATTACACAGGAAGCACATGGTCTTCCGCAGTTGTTGAGAACGGGGCAGATTACGGTCGTTTCAATTCCATAGCGTACGATTCTCTCGGCAACGTTCACATTTCGCACGAGCGAAACTCGGCGGATGATTTGTACTACACTTCAGACAAGACAGGGTCATGGGTTTCAACAGCCATTCATACGACAAATTCTGCGGGACTTTACACTGCAATAGCCGTTGATAGCAACGATGACATTCACATCGCTTACCGTTACAACACGGGTTACGATGTTTACCACGCCACCGTTCAAGGTTACAAAACTGGTTCTGTCGCTCGTACGGCCGTTACTGGAGCAACCTGTAGCATTACACCATCGCTACCGAACGGTTTGACATTGAATCAAGGCACGTGTACAATTAGTGGCACACCGACATCCCATGGTTTCAACACGACCTACAACGTCACGGCCACTTCATCCACGGGCGTCTCCAAATCGGGGGAATTCAATTTGTGGATTACGCAGGTTGCTCCGTCCATTACCTACACTGGCTCGCCATTCACGTTCACGGTTGGCACGGCCATTTCAAGCATCACGCCGACCAACACCGGCGACACCGCCTTCTGGAGCGTTTCTCCCTCCCTCCCCTCCGGCCTCAGCCTAGGTGCGGGCGGCGTCATCAGCGGCACCCCGACCGTTCAGGCGTCGGCGGCCAGCTACACCATCACCGCCAGCAATCCCGGTGGCGAATCCTCAGCGACCATATCAATCACGGTCAATGAACAGGCGCCCAGTGATATCTCATATTCGCCAGAAAACATGACGCTCGAGAAAGGGACAACGATGACACCAAACCTGCCATCGACGAGTGGAGGAACCATCACGTCTTGGGAAATCAGCCCATCCCTACCAAGCGGCTTGACGTGGGGAACAACGGATGGTAAGATCAGCGGAACGCCCTCAATCTTGCAGACGACCAAAGTCACCTACACGGTGTGGGCGAACAACTCCGGAGGTTCAGCATCGACCCAAGTGAACATCACCATCAACGATGTCGCACCGAGCATCTCCTATTCCAACAACGACATTACCGGAACCAAAAACGTCGCAATTAGTCCAAGCATTGGTCCGACGACAAGTGGTGGAACCATCACCTCATGGGAGATATCACCATCTCCCGGTTCTGCGTTTACTTTTAATTCCGCAAATGGGGACATAAGTGGAACGCCAAGCATCATCCTCTCCAGAACGCAATACACCATCTGGGCGAACAACTCGGGCGGTTCATCTGTTGCATACGTTAACGTGACCATCAACGACGTTGCTCCAAACACGATCGTCTATTCCTCTCATGACTTGGTTCTTGAGAAAGGAACGGCGATGACAACAACGACGCCAGCCATCAGCGGTGGAAGCGTTACTTCATGGGAAATCAGTCCTTCAATTCCGAACGGCTTGAGTTTCAGTTCAACCACCGGCGCCATCAGTGGAACACCTTCAATCCTGCAAACAACGTCTGTGACGTATACCATTTGGGCCAACAATTCAGGTGGATCAACCTCTACCCAGATGAACATCACCATCAACGATCAAATTGCTTCTGTATCTTATCCTTCCACTGTCGAAATTTCCAATGATCGAACCATGACAACGGTCACACCAACCAACACTGGTGGCGCAGTCACCTCTTGGGTCATTGTGCCTTCGCTCCCATCTGGCCTCAACTTTGGAAGCAGCAATGGCAGCATTTGGGGCACACCGTCAGGTTTGCTTACCAATGCCACCTACACAGTCTATGCCAACAACAGTGGCGGTTCGACCAGCATTACCTTCACACTCGGTCTCAACTGGACGCTCACACCGAGCGTCGAGGGTGCTTACATCACCAGAAACAGTTCCCTTTCAAGCGACATCACTTGGGAATGGGATTACGACCCACTGGAGGCTCAAAACCTGTCGCTTGCGACAGGGGAGTGGAACACCTGTGCTGTTCGAGACAATGGGGATGTCTATTGTTGGGGTCGAAACGGAAATGGACAAATTGGAAACGGACAAAGTGGAACAGCCGCTTGTGGAACGTCAGGTCACAAGTGCAAGGATCAACCAACACAAACCAATTCTCTCGGTTCAGATGCCGTCTCTATTGCTTTTGGTCACCAACATGCCTGCGCTCTACTTGACAATGGCGCTGTGAAGTGTTGGGGCCGAAACAAAGCGGGGGCACTTGGAGTTAGTGGTGGAGACAAGAATACTCCGCAAACCGTCAATTTGGGTACCGGGCGAACCGCAATGAGTATCTACGCTGGTGGCCACTACACCTGTGCCATTCTCGATGACGCCTCAGTCAAGTGTTGGGGGCAGAACGACTACGGTCAACTCGGTATTGGATCAAACTCGAACACCAATACGCCGACCAGCATCAACTCGCTCGGTACGGGCCGCACGGCCGTTTCCCTGGCAACCGCCTTTAGCACAGTGTGTGCTCTGCTCGATGATGGTTCAGTCAAGTGCTGGGGGAGGGATAATTTTGGGCAATTGGGCGATGGTTCAGGAATTGCGAGCACCAACAGTCCCCCTTCATCTTCAATCAATCTCGGAACCAATCGCACGGCTAAAGCCATCACCGGCGGAGAATTCCACTTCTGCGCCATCTTGGATGACGATTCCATCAAGTGCTGGGGCAGAGGTGTGGAAGGCCAATTGGGAAGCGGAGGGACAGGCGGGACCTATAACTCGTACGTTCCATCATCGACAACGGGATCATTGGGCACTGGGCGCTACGCCGTCGCCATTGATGCTGGCTACGACCATACATGCGCTCTTCTCGATAACGGCGACGTGAATTGCTGGGGCAGTGATGCGGAAGGTCAGTTGGGCAACGGTGCCACATCATCAACCATGGCTTCCATGCAATCCAGCAACACCATCAACCTCGGTACAGGCCGAACAGCTATTTCGATTTCTGCAGGCGGAACGCACACTTGCGCGCAGCTGGACAATGGTTTGTTGAAATGCTGGGGTAACCGAGCCGACGGGCAGGTAGGCGATAATGGAGGATTCAACGGCCCATCTGACCGAACGAGCCCATCGGCAGTGAGCCATGGATACACCTATCTCGATACGGGCGCTTTCCCTTCCGATGCCGTCAGTGGTGCAACCTGTTCCATCTCACCTTCACTTCCAACCGGTCTCAGCTTGACCGCTGGCACCTGTGCCATTACCGGCACGCCTACTGTTACCGCTACAAATGCAACGTATACGATATGGGCCAACATCTCGGGCCAGTCGTTCAGCGGACAAATTTGGGTTGAAGTCGGGTTGAATGCACCAGATATTTCCTATTCTTCTTCCACCTATACCTACACCAAGGATTCGACCATCAGCACGCTCAACCCGATCAACGTTGGTGGCGAAGTGACAACCTGGGCCATCAACGCCACCTTGCCCTCGGGTCTCTCCTTTGGAACCAGCAACGGTAGTATTTGGGGTACGCCAGATACGGTGACTGCAGCGACCAACTACACCGTGTGGGCCAACAATTCTGCTGGTTCCAATTCCACCATCATCACCTTCACAGTCAACGATCCAGCTCCAAACTTCTACTATGGAGGCGCAAGCAGTGGCGGCTACCATCCAGTTGTGCTCTATCTCAATCAAACCATGAATGCAATCCATCCGACAATGGTGAGCGGTAGTGGATTGCCAACCTCATGCAGCAGTTCACCATCGCTTCCTTCCGGCATAACGCTCAGTTCAACGTGTGTCATTTCAGGAACGCCGAATGCCACCGACAACGGTGTCTTCTACACGATAACGGGAACCAATACCGGCGGTAGCGATGTGGGTCTTATCTACTTCGTCATCCGTTCCTACGGGGGAGCATTGACCATCACACCGACCAACCGTGAAGGTTCCGTCAACAGCGCGATATCGAACATCACGATGTCCTACACGCATTCGATCAGCAATTACGGTTGGACGTCAGGTGTCAGCAACACGACCACGGCCTTATTGAACAATTACGTAGCAGCTGGAGGAAGTTCGCATTGGTTGGCGACAGATTCTGGTGAACGTGGTGAAATGGCTGTTGTCTATGCTCGCAATGATTCTGGCGCCAGCACATACAGCCTCGGTTTACTCTATCGATGGGGAGGCACATGGACCGAGACGATCATCGACAACGGCACGAATACGGGGTATCATCCATCGGTTGCCATTGACCGAGATGGAGCCTTGCACATCGCCTACATTGATGATGTCAATGACAAGCTGCGCTACGCGACCAATGCCTCAGGGTCTTGGGTCTTGACCACGCTTGGAAGCTCAACCTATGACAACGACGGGGGGAGAGGCACAGCCATCGTCGTTCATCCGATTACCAACGCCGTTCACATTGTTACAACCATCAACGATAATACCTATCGCGATTTGCAATACCACACGAATGAAAGCGGTTCTTGGGTCAATGAAACCATCACCAACACCTCGAAAGACGAGGGGCACGATCCTGTCATGGCCATGGACAGCGATGGCAACCTCCATGTCGCTTACTACTGTGATAATGGATGCAGTGATCTGCGACTATCAAGTCGAATGGATGGTGTGTGGCAGAACGAAACAGTTGCCAGTACGCTCAACGTTGGGAACACCCCTGACATTGTTATCGACTCACAAAATACAATCCATATTGTATCACAGTATGTTAACAACAAGCGAATCTACTTGCATTCTGGAACGCTTGGAAGCTGGACGGAACAAACAGGGCTATCCGGAGGAAGCGCCCATTGGCCAACGGTCGATGTTGACTCAAACGATGCTGTGCACATCTCGTATCATCTTGGAAACACGCAAAAGGACGTGATGTACATGACGAACGCTTCAGGCTCTTGGTCATCAGCGACAATGATTGCTGGATACGGTGGTTGGGGCAGTGATATGACGATTGATGCGAATGATGATATCTTCATTCCAAACATTGCCCCAGGCTTCAGTGACCTTCAATTGACCACGGTGAAAGGTTCTGGACAAGGGTTGACCGCTCTTCCAATCTACGACATTTCACCGATGCTTCCTGATGGCCTTTCCATGAATTGGCGCAATGGAACCATCTCAGGTACGCCGACGCAAGCCCTCGCTAACACAACGTTCACTGTGACGGTTACTGCCCTCGGTACCATCACTCAAGGTACGTTCACGCTCCACATCACAAGTACACCTGGTAACATAAGTTATTCGAACATCACTGCAACCAAAGGCAGTGCAATCAGTCCAGTATCTCCAACGTTCTCCAACACCAGTACATCGGGAAGTGTAACTTCGTGGCAAATCAATGCGACCCTGCCATCTGGTCTCAATTTCGACACCAGCACTGGGACCATTTCAGGTACACCTAGCGTTGTAGAATCAGGCGCCACATTCACCATTTGGGCCAACAACTCAGCTGGTTCAAAATCAACAACAGTCAATATCACCATCAACGATGTGGGTGTATCGGCCATCACATATGCCTCTGAGAACATCACGCTGACGCTGTATCATACCATGACAACGACCACACCATCTACAACAGGTGGTTCAGCAACGTCTTGGGGAATCAATCCAACCCTACCACCTGGAATGACATTTAACACTGCAACAGGTGCAATATCAGGAACACCTGAATCCCTGCAAACGACAGCTGTGAAATACACCATCTGGGCCAACAATTCGGGCGGTTCATTCTCTGATCAAATCAACATCACCATCAACGATTATCCTCCAGCCCCTCTGAATTACTTTGGTGACAACATCACCCTCAACTTCAATCAAACCATGACACCTCTCGGTGGATTTGAACTCAAACCAGATGTCCTGTCCGCAGGAGAAGACCACACGTGCGCCATCAGAGACGATGGACGCGTTCTGTGCTGGGGTGAAGGAGACTTTGGTAAACTCGGAATTGGTAATACAAACGACAAGAGTTCGCCTCAGTTCACCAACTCGCTCGGTACCGGTCGCAAAGCGATTGACATCAGTGCCGGAGGAGACCACACGTGTGCGGTCTTGGACAACGGTTCCGTCATGTGCTGGGGACGTGACAACTACGGCCAAATCGGTGACGGTATTCAGGGAGGTCAGCGAAATTCACCAACCCACACCGTCGGCCTGCCTCGCCCAGCCGTTGCGGTCGAAGTGGGCATGGATTTCTCGTGCGCCCTGCTCGACAACGGCTCTGTTATGTGCTGGGGTCGTGGATCTGGGGGCCGTCTTGGCAATGGAGGAACAAGCAATTCTGCACAGCCGGTCTACACCGACCCAATGCCAGGTGGTCGTAAGGCCGTTGCAATTGACATCAGTCATTACCACACATGCGCAGTTCTTGATGACGGAAATGTTGCATGCTGGGGATCGGGAGGCGGAGGCCGCCTCGGAACAGGCAATTCGAACGGCAGATCCTCGCCAACACTTGCGAATTACTTCAGTTCATCCAACCAAGCGGTTGATGTCGCTCTTGGACGTTACACAGGTTGTGCATTGATGGCGAACGGTAACGTCACGTGTTGGGGTGAAGGCTACTTAGGAGACGGTAATGGAGAAACCACAAAAACGTCTCCAGGCCTTGCATGGGTCAACATTCCATCCGGTCGTACAGCTGTTTCAGTTGAAATGGGGCGTAAGCATGCGTGCATGCAACTCGACAACGGTGATGTCAAGTGCTGGGGTGACGACCAGTACGGGCAGATGGCAAATGGAAACGGAGAGAACGATCGAAACAATCCAACAACGGTGAACTTTGCCAACGGCATCGAAGCCGTGAGCATCCATGCAGGCCACTGGCACAACTGCATCACCGCTCAAACCAACGAAGTTTATTGTTGGGGCGACGGAAAGGCCGGAAAGCTTGGCGATGGAGCAACGACGCAACACAATTTCGCTGGTTCAGCGGCTCAAACCAACCATTTCTCAGGAAACAAACCGGTCCTCAACTTTGGAAACATCACCACATGGGCTATTCATCCAACCCTTCCAGCCGGCCTTGCATTGGGTTCGACCAACGGTACAATTTGGGGTACGCCAACCGCCTCCATCTCACAGACAAACTTCACCATCTATGCTAACAACTCGGGCGGTTCCTCATCGTTCGTGCTCAATCTGGGCGTGAATTCTGCAGCACCTGGTACGTTCCAATACATCCCAGAGAATAACACATGGACGAACAATACTGAGGTTCACCTTGCACCGCAATTCATCAACCAAACGACTGGAAACGGTTCCATCTGGAATGTGGTGGACATCAACAGCGGCGCTAGTAACAGTAACCCAGGTTATTACATGGAACTCCTTGTTGGGGATACCCTCTACTTCTCGGCCAACGACGGAATCAAGGGCGATGAATTGTGGGCGTACAACACCTCCAGCCATTCGACATGGCGAGTTGCTGATATTTTCAGCGGCAGTGGCAAAAGTTGGCCAGGAGCCTACATGCACCTTCTTGTTGGCGACACCATCTATTTCTCAGCCTATGATGGAAACACCGGCCATGAATTGTGGGCGCACGACACCTCCAATAACTCAACATGGCGAGTGACCGACATCAACAGTGGTCCGGCACACAGCTACCCTGGATCCTACATCAGCATGCTCGTCGGTGATACCATCTATTTCGGTGCCCTTGAAACAAGCACCGGCTATGAATTGTGGGCGCACGACACCTCCAATCACTCTACATGGCGAGTTGCTGATATTTTCAGCGGCTCCGGACACGGATACCCAGGGTATTCAACAGGTGATGCAGGTGAAACCCTCGTCGGCGACACGTTGTATTTCTCAGCCAACGATGGAAGTACTGGACGTGAGTTGTGGGCCCACGACACTTCCAACCACTCCACTTGGCAAGTCGCTGACATCTACAGCGGCTCATCCAGCAACCCTGGAACGTACATGATGCTCACCGTCGGTGATACCCTCTATTTCGATGCCGCCGACGGCACATACCGCCACGAATTGTGGGCGCACGATACCTCCAACCACTCAACATGGCGAGTGGCGGATATCTACAGCGGATCGGGCAACAGTTATCCTGGACAGTACATGAACGGGTACGTCGTTGGAGATACCGTTTACTTCTCAGCCGACGGTGGAAGCGGCGGCACTGAACTGTGGGCTCACGACACCTCCAACCATTCCACATGGCAAATCATTGACATAAGTTCAGGAGACAGCAACCCGGGTGAACACCTGACCATCATCGTTGGCGATACCCTCTATTTCGACGCCTCCGACGGATCTTACAACCATGCCTTGTGGGCGCACGACACCTCCAATCGTTCGACATGGCGAGTGTCTGATATCGCCGTATCGGGCCACAGTTATCCCGAAACCCCAAGACGAGGAGCAGGGGAACTTCTGGTCGGCGACACGTTGTATTTCTCAGCCACCGATGGAATCGCAGATCATGAATGGTGGGCGCACGATACCTCCAACCATACGACATGGAGAGTGGCTGACATCAACAGCGGTGCAGGAACCAGCAACCCCGGTAACTACATGGAAGCGCATCTCATTGGCGATACGATGTACTTCTCAGCCGTTGACGGAAGCATTGGTCGTGAACTGTGGGCGCACCGTCCGTCACGAATTGATTACAACACGAACACGGGTGGCGCCGTCACCACATGGGCCATCAACGCGAGCCTGCCAAGCGGTCTTTCCTTCGGCACCAACAATGGAACCATCTACGGTACGCCGACCGAACTGTGGACACAAACCTCCTACATGGTCTGGGCCAACAACAGTGGTGGCTCCAGCGTGGCCTACCTCAACATCACCATCAACGATGAAGCGCCAGTCATCTTCTATTCAACGACTGAAATTACGGGAACCAAGGACGTCGCCATCAGTCCACACGTCGGACCAACCACGAGTGGTGGCACCATCACCTCGTGGGAGATATCTCCCGATCCTGGCTCTGCGTTCCACTTCAACTCAAACAACGGTTACATCAGCGGAACACCGAGCATCCTCCTGTCTCGAACCCAATACACGATTTGGGCGAACAATTCGGGCGGCTCCTCCGTCACCTACGTCAATGTGACGATCAACGATGTAGCTCCTGGTCCGTTCGAATACATTCCAGAGAACAACACGTGGACCAACAATTCCTACGTCAACATCGGACCGTCGTTCATCAACCAAACGACTGGAAACGGATCCACATGGCAAGTGGCCGATATCTGGACATACGCCCCGACAGGAGGATATAACTCAAGCACTCCAGGATCTGGCGTCGAACTTCTTGTCGGTGATACAATGTATTTCGCTGCATCAACGTACTCCAGAGGAAGTGAATTGTGGGCATACAACACCTCGAATGGGACAACATGGCTGGTCTCTGAAATCAGGCCTGGTATCTCCAGTAGTGGGCCTGGAGGAAGTTTGTCACTTTTGGTTGGCGACACCTTGTATTTCTCCGCAGATGATGGAAGCAAGGGCATTGAACTGTGGGCTCATGACACTTCCAACCATTCAACATGGCGGGTGACCGACATCAACAGCGGTTCAGGACACAGCAGTCCTGGACAATTCATGGAATTCCTCGTCGGCGATATCATCTATTTCTCTGCTGATGATGGTTCTACGGGTCAGGAATTGTGGGCTCATAACACCTCGAGCCATTCGACATGGAGAGTTGCTGATATCCGCTCCGGTTCTTCGACGAGCAAACCCGGACAAATGTTGCGTTTTGTTTTCGGCGATACCATTTATTTCTCTGCCACTGATGGAAGCACTGGTGTTGAACTATGGTCGCACAACACTTCCAGTAATTCCACATCGAGAGTCATCGACCTAAACAGTGGTTCGATAAACGGTATACCAACAGCCAATTACATGAATAGAAATGGCATCGTCGTCGGCGATACCATCTATTTCTCTGGTGTTGATGGTTCAGGTACCGGCATGGAAATGTGGGCGCACGACACTTCAAACGATTCGACATGGCGTGTCACCGACATCAACAGCGGTGGGTGGCACAACGGTCCGGGCTACAACATGGCGATTCTTGTTGGCGACACCATTTATTTCGACGCGGACGACCCCCAAGGTGATGGAAATGAGTTGTGGGCCCACAATGTTGCAAATGGAACGACATGGCAGGTGACAGATATCTCCAGTGGCCTTTCATTCAGTTATCCCGGTGATTGGATGAGCCAGCTCGTTGGCGACACCCTGTATTTCTCATCCGGTGATACAAGCACTGGTGCTGAATTGTGGGCTCACGACACTTCTAACCATTCAACATGGCAAGTGGCTGATATCAACAGTGGTACTGGAGGCAGTAGACCTGGATATTACATGGAGATTCTCGTCGGTGACACTCTGTATTTCTCAGCAGGGGAATCCTATCCTGCTCCTCATCACGAATTGTGGGCTCACGACACATCAAATGGATCCACTTGGCGGGTCGAAGACATCAACACAGGTACAGACGGTAGTAATCCTGGACAATACATGTATTTCTTCCTCGGCGATACGCTGTATTTCTCAGCAGATGATGGAAGCACAGGTCATGAATTGTGGGCACATCGCCCATCCTCCATCAGCTACCAGACGAACACGGGTGGCAATGTCACCACCTGGGCCATCAACGCTAGCCTACCGAGCGGCCTCTCCTTCGGCACCAACAACGGTACGATTTACGGTACGCCGACCGAATTGTGGACACAGACGTCCTACATGGTTTGGGCCAACAACAGCGGTGGCTCAAGCGTGGCCTACCTCAACATCACCGTGGTTGATGAAGTCCCAACCCTTTCCTATTCACCAAGCACGCTGGTGCTGACCATCAACAACGAGAGCAGTGATTTGCCACTGAATGCGACCTTGAGCGGTTCAGGTACGATCACCTCTTGGGCAATAAGCCCGGCACTGCCAAACGGCCTCTCCTTTGGAACGAGCAACGGAACGATTTGGGGAACTTCGGCCTCAGTGATGACGCTCAAGACGTTCACCATTTGGGCGAACAACAGCGGCGGCTCTTCTTCGGCAACTGTGAACATTACCGTGAACGATGAAGCTCCTGATATCTCCTACAACCCAGACTGGTTTGTTTTGACCAACAATACGGCTATGTCTCCAACCGCTACACCGACCAATTCCGGTGGTGCGATTCCGTCAACTGTCATCGATTCAACTGGCAATGTGGGATTGACCACTTCCATCGCCTTTGATTCGAATGGCCACAAGCACATTTCCTACTGGGATGGTACCAATGACGACCTCAAGTATGCAACGGATAAGACCGGCTCTTGGGTCACCGTTTCGGTTGACGCAATAGGATATGTGGGAGCCTATACTTCAATTGCTATCGATTCCAACGATGCTGTCCACATTTCCTACAGTGATTCAAGCAGTGGCGACCTCAAGTATGCCACCTGTTCAAGCGGCTGTACAACCGCAAGCAATTGGGACATTGTCTCCGTTGACACAACAGGGGTTGTGGGAGCCTATACTTCAATTGCTATCGATTCCAACGATGCTGTCCACATTTCCTACA